>NZ_JBIUXX010000053.1:19310-39700 GCF_044744235.1 Pseudomonas sp. NPDC087346 | reverse complement strand
TGGCGCTCGGAAGTTCGCGTCAGGAGCATTTCCTGGATGATGTCCGTCAGGCTTTCAGCCTCGGACTCCACCGCGCCCGTCAACGGGTAGCAGCCAAGGGTACGGAAACGCACTTTCTTTTTGACGATGCGCGCTTTGTCTTCATCGGACAGGTGTTCGAGGATGCGCTCGTCGTCGATCATGATCAGCGTGCCATTCTTCTCGATCACTTCGCGTTCAGCGGCGAAGTACAGCGGCACAATCGGGATGCCTTCGAGGTAGATGTACTGCCAGATGTCCAGTTCAGTCCAGTTCGACAACGGGAACACACGAATGGATTCGCCCTTGTTGACCTTGCCGTTGTAGACGTTCCACAGTTCTGGACGCTGATTTTTCGGGTCCCAGCGGTGCTTGCTGTCGCGGAACGAGTACACGCGCTCTTTGGCGCGGGATTTCTCTTCATCGCGACGGGCACCGCCGAATGCTGCGTCGAAACCATGCTTGTCGAGTGCCTGTTTGAGGCCCTCGGTTTTCATGATGTCGGTGTGCTTGGCGCTGCCGTGGGTGAACGGGTTGATGTTCTGTGCAACGCCATCGGGATTGATATGGGTGATCAAATCCAGACCAAGCTCTTCGACCATCTTGTCGCGGAACTTGTACATCTCCTGGAATTTCCACCGGGTGTCGACGTGCATCACCGGAAACGGCAGTTTGCCCGGGAAGAACGCCTTGCGTGCCAGGTGCAGCATCACGGCGGAGTCTTTACCGATGGAGTACAGCATCACCGGGTTATCGAACTCGGCGGCCACCTCGCGGATGATGTGGATGCTTTCCGCCTCCAGCTGTTTCAGATGCGTCAGTTTGTCGACCATGGCTACTCACGAAAGCTTTCTTATGAACGGCCAGCGGGCCGTGTTCGAGCGGGGAATCCTAGCACAGCGACCTGCTTCTAATCAGGGCGCCAACTAGAACGAAAGGGCATATGAATATGCCCGTCAGTTCGGCCGATGAGGCCTTTGTAGGAGTGAGCCTGCTCGCGATAGCGAACCGTCAGTCACTTCTGTACTGAAGCTGAAATAGCTATCGCGAGCAGGCTCACTCCTACAAGGGGAATGGTGTAGTCAGATAGGGTTCGGGCAGTCGATGAAGATGTGTTCCAGCGCAAAGCGCTTCGCCAGATAGTCACCCAACGCCTGCACACCGTAACGCTCGGTGGCGTGGTGGCCGGCGGCGATAAAGCTGATGTCGTTTTCCCGGGCGCTGTGAAAGGTCTGCTCGGACGCCTCCCCACTCAGGTACAGATCGACGCCAGCCGCCACGGCCTGATCGATATAGCCCTGACCGCCACCCGTGCACCAGCCGACCCGCCGAATCATTGCGCTGCCTTCTATAAGCAGCGGCTCGCGGCCCATGACTTCCTGCACGCGACGGGCGAAATCCCGGGGAGTTGCCGGCTCGTTGAGCGAACCGACCAGTCCGACGACTTTCAGATTGGCAGGATCCAGTGGGCCCTCGACGGTGATGTCCAGTTGACGGGCAAGCTGCACGTTATTGCCGACATCCGGGTGCAGATCCAGCGGCAAGTGGTAGGCGAGCAGACTGACGTCGTGCTTGAGCAGTGTCTTCAGGCGACGCTGCTTCATGCCGGTGATGCACGGGTTCTCGCCTTTCCAGAAGTATCCGTGATGCACCAGCACCAGATCGGCCCCGGCTTCGACGGCGGCATCGAGCAACGCCTGACTGGCGGTGACGCCGCTGACGATGCGCATCACCTGCGGCCGGCCTTCGACCTGCAAACCGTTGGGGCAATAATCGGCGATTTTCGAGCTGCCGAGGTAACGGTCGGCTTCCTCGACCAGGGTGCTCAGAGCGACGGCCATGAAAGACTCCTAAATATCCCGTTCAGAGGCGCGCGCGGCCTCGTATAATGCGCGTCATTATGGGCGGTCTGACCCCGCCTGCAACCTTTCCAGGACGTGCTTAATGTTCAAGGCGCTGCGTTTTTTCGGCTGGCCGCTGTTGGCCGGTGTGCTTATCGCTCTGTTGATAATCCAGCGTTACCCGCAGTGGGTCGGGCTTCCGAGCCTCGACGTCAACCTGCAACAGGCCCCGCAAACCACCAGCGTGCAGCAGGGGCCGGTGTCCTATGCGGACGCGGTCGTCATCGCCGCGCCGTCGGTGGTCAACCTCTACACCACCAAAGTCATCGCCAAACCGGCGCATCCGCTGTTCGAAGACCCACAGTTCCGGCGCTTCTTCGGTGATAACTCGCCGAAGCAGAAACGCATGGAATCGAGCCTCGGTTCCGGCGTGATCATGAGCCCGGAAGGCTACATCCTGACCAACAACCATGTGACCACCGGCGCGGATCAGATCGTCGTGGCGCTCAAGGATGGTCGCGAAACCCTGGCCCGCGTGATCGGCAGCGACCCGGAAACCGACCTCGCAGTCCTCAAGATCGACCTGAAAAACCTGCCGGCGATCACCGTCGGTCGCTCTGACAACATCCGCATCGGCGACGTCGCGCTGGCCATCGGTAACCCGTTTGGCGTCGGCCAGACCGTGACCATGGGCATCATCAGTGCCACCGGGCGTAACCAGTTGGGCCTGAACAACTACGAAGACTTCATCCAGACCGACGCGGCAATCAACCCGGGCAACTCCGGCGGCGCGCTGGTCGATGCCAACGGCAACCTCACCGGTATCAACACCGCGATCTTCTCCAAGTCCGGTGGCTCGCAAGGCATCGGTTTTGCGATCCCGGTGAAACTGGCGATGGAAGTGATGAAGTCGATCATCGAGCACGGTCAGGTGATCCGTGGCTGGCTCGGCATTGAAGTACAACCGTTGACCCAGGAACTGGCCGAATCGTTTGGTTTGTCCGGGCGTCCGGGGATTGTCGTGGCGGGGATTTTCCGTGACGGCCCGGCGCAGAAGGCCGGCCTGCAATTGGGCGACGTGATCCTCAGCATCGACGGCGAACCCGCCGGTGATGGTCGTCGTTCGATGAACCAGGTGGCGCGGATCAAGCCCACCGACAAGGTGACAATCCAGGTGATGCGCAACGGCAAGGAGCTCAAGCTGAGCGCAGAAATCGGTCTGCGCCCACCGCCTGCACCGGTGAAAGAAGAAGAGTAAAACTTTTTTCGCGCCAAGCGCGCGAATAAAAGACATTCTCAAAAGGCATGTTATATTGTTTCAATTAGACAATTGGAACAACATAACATGTCGTCTCGAAAAAAGGCCTCGCTGCTGGGGCTGACCCTTGGCCTGCTTGGCGATCCGGTATTTGCCGAAGAGCCTCAGCCACTCGAACTCGACGCGATCAGCGTCACCTCCGAATACGAATCCGCCACCGGCCCGGTCAAGGGCTACCGCGCTATTCGCTCCTCCAGCGCGACCAAAACCGACACCGCGATCCGCGATATTCCGCAGGCGATCAGCGTGGTGCCCGCCAGTGTGCTCAAGGATCTGGGCAGCAGCAGCGTCGAGCGCGCTCTGGACTTTGCCGGTGGCGTGTCGAAGCAGAACAACTTCGGCGGCCTGACCCTCTACGAATACAGCGTGCGCGGTTTCACCACTTCAGAGTTCTACAAGGACGGTTTCAGCGCCAACCGTGGTTATCCAAGCACGCCGGATGTCGCCAACATCGAGCGCATCGAAGTGCTCAAGGGCCCCGCCGCCAGTCTCTACGGTCGTGGTGATCCCGGTGGCACGGTGAATATCGTCAGCAAAAAGCCGCAGCCCGAAGCCTTCACCACCCTGCAAACCAGCGCTGGTAGCTGGGATCGTTATCGCACCGCTGTGGACGTCAACACGCCGCTGGATGAGCACGGCGATGTGCTGTCACGGATCAATCTCGCCGTTGAAGACAACAATAGTTTTCGCGATCACGTCGACAGCAAGCGTGTGTTCGTCGCGCCCTCGATCAGTTGGCAATTGAACCCTGACACGTCGCTATTGGTGGAAAGCGAGTTCGTCCGCCACAGCTCGACTTTCGACCGAGGCATCGTCGCGCCGAACAATAAATGGAGTGGTGTTTCACGCTCGACGTTTCTCGGCGAACCCAACGACGGCAACATCGACAACCACAACAACATGCTCCAGGCCGCCCTCGAACATCAACTCAATGACGGCTGGAAACTGCGCCTGGCCAGCCATTACAAGGACGGGAAGCTTTGGGGATTCGCCTCGGAAAATCGCCCGTTGAATGCCGACGGCCATACCGTCAACCGGCGCTACCGCGAGCGCGACACCAATTGGCATGACAGCATCACCCAACTGGAACTGCGCGGTCTGTTCGACCTTGGCCCTTGGCAGCACGAACTGCTGATTGGTACCGAGTACGAAAACTTCCGCAAGAACGAGCGGGTCACCACCATCGCCGGCGGCCCGTATGCCATCGACATCTACCAGCCGGTTTACGGCCAGCCGAAACCCGACGGCAAACGCTCCGGCAGCGACTTCTTCGAACACGTCGAAAGCCATGCGCTGAACCTGCAGGATCAGATTGTCTTCAGCGAAAAACTGCGCGGGATGATCGGTGCGCGCTTCGAGCATTTCGATCAACACATCGACGATCACAGCCGTAACGCCAAAAGCGACCAGCGCCACGACGCCCTCACCCAGCGCGCCGGCCTGCTCTATCAACTGACGCCGCAAACCGGCGTGTTCGCCAACGCCTCGACCTCGTTCAAACCGAACAATGGCCTCGATGCCTCCGGCAAATCCTTCGATCCGGAACAAGGTGTGGGTTATGAAATCGGGATCAAGAACGAGCTGTTCGATGATCGCCTGAGCAGCACCCTCGCCTTCTTCCATATCGACAAGGAAAACGTTCTCGCCCTCGACCCGGCTACCGATACCAGCCGAGCGATGGGCAAGGCACGCAGTCGCGGTTTTGATTGGCAGGTCAGCGGGCAAGTCACCGACGCCGTGCGAGTGATCGGCGCGTTCGCCTACATCGACGCCGAAGTGACCGAGGGTGATGCGGTGATTCCCACCGGCAGCCGCATCCTCGGTGTGGCCAAACGCAGCGGCAGTCTGTTGGGCGTTTATGAATTTCAGGACGGCCATCTGCGCGGCTCGGACGTTGGCGCAGCGTTCACCTATGTCGGTGATCGCTCGGGCGAATCCGGCAGCGACTTCGAATTGCCGGCCTACCAGACCGTCGATTTGCTGGCCCATTACAAGGCCAGCGACACCGTCACCGTCGGCCTCAATCTGAACAATCTGTTCGACGAAAAATACTACGAGCGCTCGTACAGCAACTACTGGGTCAATCCCGGCGAGCCGCGCAACTTCACCGTCAGCCTTACTCTCAACCTGTAAAAGGACGCCCCCAATGCACCACCGCAAAATCCTCCTGCTCGTCGCCGCGCTGTTCGCCACGCAAGCCTCGGCCCATGGTCTGTGGACCGAGCAACGTCGCGGCAATATCGAGGTGATCTACGGCCACAGCGCCGAAGACAACGCGTTCAAGGCGCAGAAAATCAGCGGCGCCTGGGCGTATGACGCGGGCGGCAAGATGATCCCGGTCACGGTTGAACGTCTAGCCGATCACGCACGTCTGCAACCATTGAAACCACCAGCCGTAATGGCCGTGGCGCTGAACAATGGCATGTGGTCGCAAACGGCTGACAAGAAGTGGATCAACCAGGGTCGCAGCAAAGTACCTGGCTCCATTGAATCGACAGAAACCTTCAAGTACAGCCTGGCGATTTACCAGCCAGGAGCGAAGTTGCCCAAGCTGGACCAAATGAAATTGCTGATCTTGCCGGAGGTTGATCCGCTGACCGTCGGCCCGGGCAAATCATTGCCGGTGCGGGTGTTGCTCGATGGCAAACCGGCGGCGGGGATCAAGTTGATTGGCGACTACCGCAGTGCGCCGAACACCTTGAGCACCGAGACCGACAAGGATGGTCGCGCGCAGGTGCTGGTGCGTAATGAAGGGCTGAATGTGATTGCGGCGCAGGTGGAAGTGCCGGTGAAGGACAGTGCTGATGTCAGCAGCCGTGGATTGTTCAGTTCGCTGACATTCCTTGGTGAACCGCATCACGAATAACCACCACGAATCGCCTGTAGGAGTGAGCCTGCTCGCGATTGCGGTGTGTCATTCAACTCACATGTTGAATGCTGAAACGCATCGCGAGCAGGCTCACTCCTACAGGGTGCAGCGGTGGTTTAGAGGTCGCCAAGGCCGTCGATCAACGCCTGATTCTGCTCCGGCGTACCGATCGAGATCCGCAGAACTGGGCAATTCGCTCCTGTTTTTTGAGTACCGGACAATCCCTTTTCAAGCAACATCGTTGCAAAGTTGACCGCGACGGGAAAGGATTAAAAAACTTTGTGATATAAAAATAAGATTCACAAAAAAACACACTAATCAACTGACACTTCTGACAGTAGAACTGTCTTTTGTCTTGCTATAGCCTGCTCTGGAGTTGATAAGTTAGCACCCTCGCAAACCAACTCTAACGGAGACTTCAACTATGAAAGTTTATAAACCAGACGCAGACACGTCTAATGAACGATCAACTGGCACTTTGCAAGCCACCATTCCAAACGAACCTGAATTTAAAACAACACATGCTCTGCTTCACCTTTTCGGCGGAGAAAAACCTGGCGGATTTATTATCGGGTTTCTGGGAGACAGATTTATTGATATCGGATTCCCGCAGGGAATCGGCGACACCGATGGTTACGTCACTAAGAAATACCCTGAAGATTTTTCAACTACCGACCTACAATGGGACTATCAACCGCAATCCGGAAATAGAGTAATCGCTACAAGTGGCACCATAACTGTGCGATTCAGTGACGGCAAGAAAAAAGCGGAAGGTAAGTTTGAGTTCGACACGAACGAAACCACCTCTCGAAAAATCAAGGGGACATTTCAATTAGAAAACACTTAAACACTTCATCCTTTGGCAAAAATATGTAGCCGCAGAAATACGACTACATATTTTTCCACTTTTAATTCGAAAATACTAAAGGTCGCCAAGGCCGTCGATCAACGCCTGATTCTGCTCCGGCGTGCCGATCGAGATCCGCAGGAACTGGGCAATCCGCTCCTGTTTGAAGTGACGCACGATCACCCCTTGCTCCCGCAGTTTGGCCGCCAGCCCCGCCGCATCATGTTGCGGATGACGAGCGAAAATGAAGTTCGCTGCCGACGGCAACACCTCAAATCCCTTGGCCTGCAACTGCGCGATCACCCACTCACGGCTCTCGATCACCAGACGGCAAGTCTTGTCGAAATACTCGCGATCTTCGAATGCCGCCGCGGCGCCGACATTCGCCAGACGATCCAGCGGATAAGAGTTGAAGCTGTTCTTGATCCGCTCCAGTGCCTCGATCAAATCCGGATGCCCGACCGCCAGACCGACCCGCAGGCCAGCCAGCGAGCGCGACTTGGACAGGGTCTGAGTCACCAGCAGGTTCGGATAACGATCCACCAGACTGATCGCCGTCTCGCCGCCGAAGTCGATGTAGGCCTCATCCACCACAACCACCGAATCCGGGCTCGCCTTGAGGATTTGCTCAACGGCGTCCAGCGCCAGCAGGCAACCGGTGGGCGCGTTCGGGTTAGGGAAAATGATTCCGCCGTTCGGCTTGGCATAGTCGGCCGGGTTGATCTGGAACTGCGCGTCCAGCGGCACCGCGTCGAACTGGATGCCGTAGAGCCCGCAATAGACCGGGTAGAAGCTGTAGCTGATGTCCGGGAACAGCAGCGGCTGATCGTGTTGCAGCAACCCGTGGAAAATGTGCGCCAGTACTTCATCGGAACCGTTACCGAGGAACACCTGGTTGCTCTGCACGCCGTAGTAATTGGCGACGGCATTCTTCAGCAGATCGCTGTTCGGGTCCGGATACAGACGCAGGTTGTCGTTGAGTTCGGTCTGCATCGCCGCCAAGGCTTTTGGCGATGGGCCGTACGGGTTTTCATTGGTGTTGAGCTTGACCAGTTTGGTCAGCTTAGGTTGTTCACCGGGTACGTAAGGCACCAGATCCTTGACGAACGGGCTCCAGAATTTACTCATCTTTCAGTTCCCCTTCTGTTCGTCTTTGATGCGGTATTCGGCGCTACGGGCGTGCGCGCTCAGCGATTCGCCACGGGCGAGAACCGAAGCGGTCTTGCCCAACTCGGAAGCACCTTCCTCGGAGCAGAAGATGATCGACGAGCGTTTCTGGAAATCGTACACACCCAGCGGCGAGGAGAAACGTGCGGTGCCGGAAGTTGGCAAGACGTGGTTCGGCCCGGCGCAGTAGTCGCCCAGCGCCTCTGAGGTGTGGCGGCCCATGAAGATCGCACCGGCGTGGCGGATCTGCGGCAGCCAGGCTTGTGGGTCGGCGACCGACAGCTCCAAGTGTTCCGGAGCGATGCGGTTGGCGACTTCGATGGCTTGCGCCATGTCACGTACTTGAATCAGCGCACCACGGCCATTGATCGAGGTTTCGATGATGGTCGCGCGGTCCATGGTCGGCAGCAGCTTGTCGATGCTCGCGGCAACCTTGTCGAGGAACTCGGCGTCGGGGCTGACCAGAATCGCCTGGGCGTCTTCGTCGTGTTCGGCCTGGGAGAACAGATCCATGGCGATCCAGTCCGGATCGGTCTGACCGTCGCACACCACGAGAATTTCCGAAGGGCCGGCGATCATGTCGATACCGACCTGACCGAATACGTGGCGTTTGGCGGTGGCGACATAGATGTTGCCCGGGCCAACCACCTTGTCCACTTTCGGCACGCTTTCGGTGCCATAAGCCAACGCGGCCACGGCTTGCGCGCCACCGATGGTGAACACCCGATCAACGCCGGCGATGCACGCGGCGGCCAGCACCAGTTCGTTGATCTCGCCGCGCGGGGTCGGCACGACCATGACCACTTCGGTCACACCGGCAACCTTGGCCGGAATCGCGTTCATCAGCACCGACGACGGATACGACGCCTTGCCACCTGGCACATAGAGACCGGCACGATCCAGTGGCGTGACCTTCTGGCCAAGCACGGTGCCGTCGGCTTCGGTGTAGCTCCAGGAATCCTGCTTCTGTTTTTCGTGGTAGCTGCGCACACGAGAGGCGGCTTTTTCCAGCGCTTCACGTTGCGGCACGGTGATGCGGGTCAGGGCCAGTTCCAGACGCTCGCGCGGCAGGATCAAGTCCGCCATGGAGGCGACTTCGAGGCCGTCGAATTTCTGGGTGAACTCGACCAGCGCCGCGTCACCGCGCTCACGTACGGCCTTGATGATATCCAGCACCCGCTGATTGACCGAGTCGTCAGACACACTTTCCCAGCTCAGCAGATGATCCAGATGATGCGCGAAATCCGGGTCAGCAGCGTTGAGTCGGCGAATTGCAGTCGGTGCGGTCATAGCGAGAGCCTCATAGGAATGGCAAAAACTCAGGCGCCCGAAGGTGCGCTGACGTTTAATAACGATCGCGTTGGTACTGTGGTCGCGCCAGGCAAGGCGCGGGACAAAGGTAAGGGTTGTTTCCTTACCGAGTCCCGCAACGCAGCATGGCGCGACCACAGTGCCAACCCGCAGGGCCTTGCTTCAAAAGGCAGGCCTCTACGCGATTTTTACTTCTGAGAAAATTCTTCTGCTGCTTTAGGTCGCCTTTTGGAGCATGGCGCGGTCGTTATTAAACGTCAGCGCACCTTCCCCGGCCAGTCGTTTCCGCTTGGGCACCTGAGATTCTGGCTATGAGGCGGATAGACGGGCGCGACTCAAGGTCGCGCAGGTAAATCAGCCGCGGTGTCGCGACTCCACTGCCTTGCGCAGGGTGTCGATCAACGCCTGGATACGGGCGTGTTGCATTTTCATCGAAGCCTTGTTGACCACCAGACGCGAGCTGATCGTGGCGATCAGTTCCTGAGGTTCCAGGCCGTTGGCGCGCAGGGTGTTACCGGTGTCGACCACGTCGATGATCTTGTCGGCCAGGCCAATCAGCGGCGCCAGTTCCATCGAGCCGTAGAGCTTGATGATGTCGACCTGACGGCCCTGCTCGGCGTAGTAACGCTTGGCGACGTTGACGAACTTGGTCGCCACACGCAGACGGCCCTTGGGCTCGACCGCGCCGATCTTGCCGGCGGTCATCAGCTTGCACTGGGCAATCTGCAGGTCCAGCGGCTCGTACAGGCCCTGGCCGGTGTATTCCATCAGCACGTCTTTACCGGCAACGCCGAGGTCGGCCGCGCCATGCTCGACATAGGTCGGCACATCGGTGGCGCGCACGATCAACAGACGTACGTCTGGCTGGGTCGTGGGAATGATCAGCTTGCGGCTCTTGTCCGGATTCTCGGTCGGCACGATGCCCGCTTCAGCCAGAAGCGGCAGGGTGTCGTCAAGGATGCGGCCCTTGGACAGTGCGATGGTCAACATGGGAAACGTCAGTCCTTATCAAGGTACTCATGTCCGGTCGCAATCGGCGCCGGACACACATCGAGCCGGAAACCGGCTCGACTCAATCTAATCCAATGGACACTTCCCTGTGTCCCGATGCAGCTATCAGCCCGGAACGCGACGGATCTTGGCGCCCAGCATCTGCAGTTTTTCTTCGATGCACTCGTAACCACGGTCGATGTGGTAGATGCGATCGATCAGGGTGTCGCCTTCGGCAACCAGTGCCGAAATCACCAGACTGGCCGAGGCCCGCAGGTCGGTCGCCATTACTGGCGCGCCCTTCAGGACTTCGGTACCGGTAACGATGGCAGTGTTGCCTTCGACCTGGATCTTGGCGCCCATGCGGTGCAGTTCGTAAACGTGCATGAAGCGGTTTTCGAAGATCGTCTCGATCACGGCACCAGTGCCTTCGGCGATGGCGTTGAGCGAGATGAACTGTGCCTGCATGTCAGTCGGGAAAGCAGGGTACGGCGCGGTACGCACGTTGACCGCTTTCGGACGCTTGCCGTGCATGTTCAGCTCGATCCAGTCTTCACCGCTGGTGATTTCTGCGCCAGCTTCACGAAGCTTTTCCAGAACGGCTTCAAGAATGGTCGGATCAGTGTCCTTGACCTTGACGCGGCCACCGGTAACGGCAGCAGCAACCAGGTAGGTGCCGGTTTCGATACGGTCAGGCATGACTTTGTAGAAACACGAACCCAGACGCTCGACGCCATCAATGGTGATGGTGTCGGTGCCAGCGCCGGAAACCTTGGCGCCCATGGCGTTGAGGAAGTTCGCCAGGTCAACCACTTCTGGTTCACGAGCGGCGTTCTGCAGCACGCTGCGACCTTTGGCCAGTGCAGCAGCCATCATGATGTTTTCGGTACCGGTCACGCTGACGGTATCGAAGAAGAAGCTCGCACCACGCAGGCCGCCTTCTGGCGCCTTGGCCTTGATGTAGCCGCCTTCGACGTCGATCACCGCGCCCATGGCTTCGAGGCCACGGATGTGCAGGTCAACCGGACGCGAACCGATGGCGCAACCGCCAGGCAGTGCGACTTCGGCTTCACCGAAACGGGCAACCATCGGGCCCAGAACCAGGATCGACGCACGCATGGTTTTCACCAGTTCGTACGGAGCGATCAGGGTCTTGATGGTGCGCGGGTCGATTTCGACGCTGAGCTTCTCGTCGATCACCGGCTCGATGCCCATGCGACCGAACAGCTCGATCATGGTGGTGATGTCGTGCAGGTGCGGCAGGTTGCCAACGGTAACCGGGCCATCGCACAGCAGGGTGGCGGCCAGGATTGGCAGGGCAGAGTTCTTTGCCCCGGAAATGCGGATCTCGCCATCAAGACGAGCGCCACCGGTAATAATCAATTTATCCATAAGAATCTCGACGCCCTAGGGCTCAGGTGCGCTCGGCCCAGGCCGCGCTGCTGAAAAATTTCATAGTGACCGCATGGATGCTGCCATCGGTGATCCATGGGTTCAAATGGGCATAGACCTGCTGCTGACGCTTCACTGGGCTCAACGCCGCCAGTTCATCGCTAATCAAGTTCAGCTGGAAATTGCAGCCTTCGCCTTCAACTTCCACCTGGGTTCCTGGAAGTTTTTCTTCAAGGAAGCTCTTCACTTCTACGGCCTGCATGCTCAACCTCAATCGGCGCCCATTGCGCGCGGGTCGGACATCATACAAAAAAGCCCCGCGCCTGCGAACCCCGCATGGCAGGACTCTGACGGGGGGCTTCTCTGGTGATGCGTATTAGGGTTGCGCCAACAACTCGGTCAGTTCACTGACCTGAGCGATTTCGCGCATGTCTTCGGGCATTGCGCGGATGCTCACAGCCTTGCCGGCCGCTTGCGCATCACGCATGAAGCACAGCAGCAGCGACAAGCCGACACTGCTGGACTTCTTCACTGCCGAGCAGTCGATCACCAGCGAGGCGGCCTTGCTGGACTTGATCAGCGCCTGACCTTCCTTGCGCAGATCAGGCCCGGTGCGGTAATCCAGCACTCCGCTGAGCAAAAGCTCGTCGACATCACTCATACGAACTGCCGCCTCATTCATTGCGCTGGCTTCTCGGCAGCTTTCTCGGTTGTTTCCTTGGCCTTGGCGACTTCACCGGCCCAACCATTGATGGTCTTGTCCAGGTCGTTGCCATTGCGCTGCATCGCGTCGGCGAACTGATCACGGAACAGCTTGCCGATGTTGATGCCGTTGATGATCACGTTGCGCAGTTTCCACTCGCCGTTGATCTTCTCAAGAGTGTACTGCACCGGATAAACCGCGCCGTTGCTGCCCTTGACGGTCATGCCGACGCTGGTGCGATCGCCCGACTCGTCCTTGGCAGGATCAACGGTGATGCCCTGATTGTTGTACTCAAGCAAGGCGTTGCCGTAGAACTGGAACAGGCCTTTCTTGAAGTTTTCCTGGAAGGTCTGCATCTGCGCCGGTGTTGCCTTGCGCGAATACTTGACCGTCATGATGCTCTTGGAAATGCCTTCGGCATCCACCACCGGGCCAACGATGTTGTTCAGCGCGGTATAGAAGTCGCTAGGGTCCTGCTTGTACTTCTCTTTATTGGCGGCAAGATCCGCCAGCATCCGATTGGTTGTATCAGTAATCAGATCGTGTGCCGACTGTCCGGGCGCAGCGCTGGCCATCAGCGGCAATGCCGCGAGCAACACCAACAGGCCACGTCGCAAGGTAGAGATCATTCAAAAGCTCCTCATTTGGCGTCTTTGCTAACGGTATTGAGCAGGAATTTACCGATCAGGTCTTCCAGTACCAGTGACGACTGCGTGTCATGAATGGTTCCACCATCCTTGAGGCGGGCATCTTCCCCGCCCACGCTGATACCGATGTACTTCTCGCCGAGCAATCCAGCGGTGAGGATAGACGCAGTGGAGTCGGTCGGCAGGTTATCGACCTTTTTATCCACTTGCAGGGTCACTCGACCGGTGAAGCTGTCGCGATCCAGATCGATTGCCGTGACCTTGCCGATGGTTACACCGGCCATGGTCACTTTGGCTCTGACCGTCAAACCGGCGATATTATCGAAGTACGCATACAATTTATAAGTATCGGTGGTCGACGTCGGAGACAGGCCACTGACCCGCAACGCAAGCAGAAGCAAAGCCAGTATCCCTGCCAGCAGGAACAGGCCGACACCGATTTCCAGGGTGCGGTTTTGCATCAGAAATCTCCAAACATCAAAGCGGTCAGAATAAAGTCCAGGCCGAGCACTGCCAGCGAGGCAAATACTACGGTCTTGGTAGTGGCACGACTGATCCCCTCGGAAGTGGGCTCACAGTCATAGCCTTGGAATACGGCGATCCAGGTCACGACAAAGGCAAAAACCACACTCTTGATGACGCCATTAAGCACATCGCCAGTGAAGTTCACGCTGTTCTGCATGTTCGCCCAGTAGGAACCTTCATACACGCCCAGCCAGTCGACAGCTACCCACGAACCGCCCCAGATACCCACGACGCTGAAGATCATCGCCAGCACCGGCAGGGAAATGAAACCGGCCCACAGACGCGGGGCAATAATGTACTTGAGCGGGTCGACCCCGATCATTTCCAGGCTGGAAAGCTGTTCGGTGGATTTCATGTTGCCGATTTCGGCGGTCAGTGCCGAACCGGCACGCCCGGCGAACAGCAGCGCAGTCACCACCGGCCCCAGTTCACGCAGCAACGTCAGGGCGACCATCTGCCCCACCGCCTGCTCCGAACCGTAGCTCGACAGAATACTGAAGCCTTGCAGCGCCAGCACCATGCCGATAAAGATCCCGGAAACAACGATGATTACCAGCGACATGACGCCGATCGAGTGCAGCTGTTTGACCAGCAGGCCGAATCCGCCGCTGATACCGCCGCGGCCGATCAAGGCATGAAACAGGAACACGGTCGCCCGACCAAACACCGCAATGGTGTCGATCGCGCCTTCGCCGAAGCGGCGCACGCGCTCTATCAATGAAAGTTTGCGCATCAACGCTTCCCCAGAAGATCTGCGCGGTAATCCGTCGCTGGAAAGTGGTACGCCACCGGGCCATCCGGGTTGCCGGTCATGAACTGGCGGATACGCGGCTCGTCCGAGTTCATCAACTCGTCCGGCGTGCCCTGCCCCAGTACCTGTCCGTCACCCACTACATAGATGTAGTCGGCAATGCTCGCGGTTTCGGCCAGATCATGGGAAACCACGATGCTGGTAATCCCCAGTGCGTCGTTGAGCAGACGAATCAGCCGGACCAGCACGCCCATGGCGATCGGGTCCTGACCGACGAATGGCTCGTCGTACATGAGAATCTGCGGATCGAGCGCAATCGCCCGGGCCAGCGCGACACGCCGTTTCATGCCACCGGACAACTCATCGGGCATCAGCTCGATGGCACCGCGCAAACCGACCGCCTGCAATTTGAGCAGGACGATGTCGCGGATCATTTCTTCCGGCAATTCGGTATGAACGCGCAGAGGAAATGCGACGTTCTCGAAGACATCGAGATCGGTAAACAGCGCGCCGCTCTGGAACAGCACACCCATGTGCTTGCGTGCATCGAACAGATCACTGCGCGACAGTTGCGGCAGGTTCTGGCCGTTGACCCAGACTTCCCCGCTGGACGGACGCAACTGTGCGCCCATCAGACGCAGCAGTGTGGTCTTGCCACACCCGGAAGGCCCCATGATGCCGGTGACCTTGCCGCGCGGGATGCGGATATCGACGTTATTGAAAATGCTGCGCGCACCGCGCTTGAAGGAGACTCCCTTCAGCTCGACCGCGTAGGCGTTATCGGCACTCATCTAAACTCCTTGCGATGCAGCCTCTCACTCGGACGCCTGGCTTTCTTGAAAAAGCACGTACATCCCGGGCAGGCCGAACTGGCGGCGAACTATATCACTGCAAACGCCAACCGCCCAAGGCTTGTGCCGGCCCTAGTTCAGCTATATGACAGGTCTTGAGGGTGTTTTTCGAGGTTTTGGTAACGAGTAATGACAAAGCACGACGAACTAGCGTGAGGCTTTGCAACATAACCGCTATAATCGCCGCCTTTTCATCGGGCTATACGATTTCTGACATGAGCCAAACCAGCGACCTGATTCAATCGGCACAACGCACCATCCGCCTCGAAGTGGAAGCCGTACAACGCTTGTTGCCCCAAATCGACGCCGATTTCGTACGCGCTTGCGAGATGATTCTGGCCAGCAAGGGCCGTGTGGTAGTGGTCGGCATGGGCAAATCCGGGCACATCGGCAACAAGATTGCCGCGACCCTCGCCAGCACCGGCACCCCGGCATTTTTCGTGCACCCCGCCGAAGCCAGCCATGGCGACATGGGCATGATCACCCGCGACGACGTGATTCTGGCCCTGTCGAACTCCGGCTCGACCAACGAAATCGTCACCCTGCTGCCGTTGATCAAGCGCCTGGGCATCCAGTTGATCAGCCTGACCGGTAACCCGCAGTCGGCACTGGCCAAAGCTGCCGAGGTCAATCTCAACGTTCACGTCGAGCACGAAGCCTGCCCGCTGAATCTGGCACCGACCTCTTCGACCACTGCGGCACTGGTCATGGGCGACGCACTGGCAGTGGCGTTGCTCGAAGCCCGCGGCTTTACCGCCGAAGATTTTGCCTTTTCCCATCCGGGTGGCGCATTGGGTCGTCGCCTGTTGCTGAAAGTCGAAAACGTCATGCACGCCGGCCAGGAACTGCCGCAAGTACAGCGCGGCACCCTGCTCAAGGACGCGCTGATGGAAATGACCCGCAAAGGGCTGGGCATGACCGCCATTCTTGAAGCCGACGGCAAACTGGCCGGGATCTTCACCGACGGTGATTTGCGCCGCACCCTGGATCGCAGCATTGATATCCGTACCGCGACGATCGATCAGGTCATGACCGAACACGGCAAGACCGCCCGGCCCGAGATGCTCGCCGCCGAGGCGTTGAAAATCATGGAAGACCACCGAATCAACGCGCTGGTCGTAGTCGATGAAGAAGATCGCCCTGTCGGCGCCTTCAACCTCTCCGATCTGTTGCGCGCAGGAGTCATGTAATGAGCACCGATCTGCTGCAACGCGGCAAAGCGATCAAACTGGCGGTTTTTGACGTCGATGGCGTCCTCACCGACGGGCGCCTGTATTTCCTTGAAGACGGCAGCGAATTCAAGACGTTCAACACCCTCGACGGTCAAGGCATCAAGATGCTGATGAACGCCGGCGTGACGACCGCTATCATCAGCGGCCGCAAGACTCCGGTGGTCGAGCGCCGAGCGAAAAACCTCGGTATCCCGCACCTGTTTCAGGGGCGCGAAGACAAATTGGTCGTCCTCGACGGTCTTCTTGAGCAACTGGGCCTAAGCTATGAACAGGTCGCCTACCTCGGTGACGACCTGCCCGATCTGCCGGTGATCCGCCGCGTAGGTCTGGGGATGGCCGTAGCCAATGCCGCCGATTTCGTGCGCGAACACGCCCATGGCGTGACCCGGGCCCGTGGTGGCGAAGGTGCCGCCCGCGAATTCTGTGAATTGATCCTGCGCGCCCAGGGCCGCCTCGATGCGGCCAACGCCGCGTACCTGTGAGCCAAACCATGTTTAGCAAAAAGTTTCGCAACTTCCTGCTGTTCGGCTGCATCGCTGCGCTATTCGCAGCGGTCGGCTACTGGAACATCAGCCCGGAACGCTTCCTCGACAAGCCACCGGCCAAGTCTGAAGAGAGCCCGATCGACTGGTACGCGACCAACACGCATACCTTTCAATACCTGCCGGACGGCAAACTGCAGTATGAAATGACGTCCGACAAGGCCGAGCACGTGAAAGCGACCGACATCACGCTCGTCACCAAACCCGACCTGAACATGTTCCGTGGCACCGAGTTTCCATGGCACGTGACCAGCGAGCGCGGTGAAGTGAATTCGGGCGGCACCGAGGTCGAACTGATCGATTCGGTACGCATCAAACGCACCGACGAAAAGAACCGCGACACCCTGATCACCAGCACTCGTATGACAGTGTTCCCGCAGCAGCAATATGCGCAGACCCAGCAACCCGTTAGAATCGACGGCGCTGGCGGTGTATCGACTGGCGTGGGAATGAAGGCATATTTGAAGGAAAGCAGGATACACCTGCTATCGAACGTAAGAGGACAGTATGAGGCTCGTTAAAACCCTCCCTATTTTGCTCAGTCTGGGCGCAGCACTGGGAAGCGTGAGCGCCTGGGCTCTGCCGAACGATCAGCAGCAACCTATCCGCATTCAAGCCGACGACGCCCAACTGGACGACAAGAACGGCATCGCTACCTATAAAGGTGATGTGATCATCACCCAGGGCTCGATGATCGTTAAAGGCAACACCGTAACCATCACTCGCACGCCGGCTGGCGATATCGACGTGGTGACTTCGGTGGGCAATCTCGCCTACTTCGAGCAACTGCAAACCCAGGGTGATACCAAACCTGTGCAGGGCTGGGGCGTGACCATCCAGTACCACGCCGCGCAAAACCGTGTCGTGCTGATCGACAAGGCCAAGGTTGTCGATAAGGACAACAACACCACTCAAGGCGAGAAAATCGTCTATGACACGGTGAAAAAACTGGCCAGCGCCGGTCGCGCTACCGGCAGCAAGGTCACCGAGTCGCGTCCGCGCATCGACATGGTGATCCAGCCGAAGAAGAAAACCGACGAGAAGACCCAGTAATGGCAACTCTGAAAGCTCAGCATCTGGCAAAGGCCTACAAAGGCCGCCAGGTTGTGCGTGATGTCAGCCTGTCGATCGACAGCGGGCAGATCGTCGGCCTGCTTGGCCCGAACGGCGCCGGCAAGACCACCTGCTTCTACATGATCGTCGGTCTGGTGCAGGCGGATCAGGGCCGCGTACTGATCGATGATCTGGACGTCAGCCATCAGCCAATGCATGGCCGCGCAACTGCGGGCATCGGCTATCTGCCGCAAGAAGCGTCGATCTTCCGCAAACTGTCAGTGGCCGATAACATCATGGCCATCCTCGAGACCCGCAAGGAACTCGACAAGGCAGGTCGTCGCAAGGAGCTGGAAAGCCTGCTTCAGGAATTCCACATCAGCCACATCCGCGACAACCTCGGCATGAGCCTCTCCGGTGGTGAACGCCGTCGGGTGGAAATCGCCCGCGCCCTGGCCACAGCACCGAAATTCATCCTGCTCGACGAACCGTTCGCCGGTGTCGACCCGATTTCGGTCGGCGATATCAAGCAGATCATCCACCACCTCAAGGCCAAGGGCATCGGTGTACTGATCACCGACCACAACGTTCGTGAGACCCTGGATATCTGCGAAACAGCCTACATCGTCAACGACGGTCAACTGATCGCCGAAGGTGATTCCGCGACCATCCTGGCCAACGATCTGGTCAAGGAAGTGTATCTGGGCCACGAGTTCCGCTTGTAAGCACGACGGTACTCGGTCAGCCGCCCGGGTGCTGTAACGATGAAGCAGGTTTAATTCGCTTTAATTGTTACAGCACCCTAGGCAAACACCGCAGTTTCAGGCATATAATTTGCTTAAGTTTGGCGCTCCGGCGCCCTGTAGTGGATGGCGCATGAGCGCCGGCGAATAAGGTGTTAAGCCCCTGCCATGAAACCATCGCTAGTCTTGAGAATGGGCCAGCCGCTGACGATGACACCGCAGCTGCAACAGGCCATCCGCCTGCTCCAATTGTCGACCCTGGATCTGCAACAGGAAATCCAGGAGGCTCTGGAATCCAATCCGATGCTCGAACGCCAGGAAGAAGGCGAAGACTTCGACAACACTGATCCCCTGGCCGACAACCCAGAACAGAAACCCACCGAAATCCAGGAACCCTCCTACCAGGAAACCGCCCCGACGGTGGATAACCTCGAGGACGGCGAATGGAACGAACGCATTCCCAACGAGCTTCCAGTCGACACTGCCTGGGAAGACGTCTACCAGACCAGCGCCAGCAGCCTGCCAAGCAACGATGATGACGAGTGGGATTTCACCACCCGCACCTCTGCCGGCGAAAGCCTGCAAAGCCATCTGCTGTGGCAACTGAACCTCGCGCCGATGTCCGACACCGATCGCCTGATCGCCGTGACCCTGGTCGACTGCATCAACAATCAGGGCTACCTCGACGAAACTCTCGAAGAAATTCTTGAAGCGTTCGATCCCGAGCTCGACATCGAGCTGGACGAGATCGAAGCCGTCCTGCACCGCATCCAGCAGTTCGAACCCGCCGGCATCGGTGCGCGCAATCTGAGCGAATGCCTGTTGCTGCAATTGCGTCAGCTGCCAGCCAAGACCCCGTGGCTGAGCGAAGCCAAGCGTTTGGTGACCGACTACATCGACCTGCTCGGCAGCCGCGACTACAGCCAGTTGATGCGCCGCATGAAGCTCAAGGAAGATGAACTGCGTCAGGTCATCGAGCTGGTGCAGAGCCTCAATCCGCGCCCGGGCTCACAGATCGAGTCCGCCGAAGCCGAGTACGTCGTGCCCGACGTGATCGTGCGCAAGGACAACGAGCGCTGGCTGGTCGAGCTGAATCAGGAATCGGTCCCACGCCTGCGGGTCAACGCGCAGTACGCCGGTTTCGTCCGTCGCGCCGACACCAGCGCCGACAACACCTTCATGCGCAATCAGCTTCAAGAGGCCCGCTGGTTCATCAAGAGCCTGCAAAGCCGCAATGAAACCCTGATGAAAGTAGCCACTCAGATCGTCGAGCATCAGCGCGGCTTCCTGGAATATGGTGACGAGGCCATGAAGCCGTTGGTCCTGCATGACATCGCCGAAGCGGTCGGCATGCACGAATCGACGATTTCCCGGGTTACCACGCAGAAATTCATGCATACCCCGCGCGGTATTTATGAGCTGAAATACTTTTTCTCCAGCCACGTCAGTACCTCCGAAGGCGGTGAATGCTCGTCCACGGCGATCCGCGCGATCATCAAAAAACTGGTTGCCGCGGAAAATCAGAAAAAGCCGTTGAGTGACAGCAAGATCGCTGGTTTACTGGAGGCACAAGGCATTCAGGTGGCTCGC
>NZ_JBIUXX010000053.1:818-19300 GCF_044744235.1 Pseudomonas sp. NPDC087346 | reverse complement strand
TCGAGCGAACGCAAGCGGTTGATGTAAGCCACGTTACAGCGTTCCAGTGGCAGGCTTTTCGGCCTGCCGCTTTATGCACTGGCAACGAAGGAGAAGCTGTATGCAAGTCAACATCAGTGGACACCAACTGGAAGTGACCAAGCCCCTGCGCGAATACATCGAGCTCAAACTCAAGAGGCTCGAGGGGCATTTCGACAAGATCACCAACGTGCAGGTCACGATGACGGTCGAGAAGTTGAAACAGAAAATCGAAGCCACCTTGCATATACCCGGCAACGAAGTGGTCGCCAACGCTGAACATACCGACATGTATGCAGCGATTGACGCCCTTACCGACAAGCTGGACAAACAACTCAAAAAGCATAAGGAAAAGACCCAGAGCCTCCTCCAGGGCGCGACCGGTCGTTAACTCCCCCATCCCATGATCCGACTTGAAAGTATCCTGACCCCCGGCCGTTCCCTCGTGAACGTGCCGGGCGGCAGTAAAAAGAAAGCCCTCGAGCAAATTGCCAACCTGATCGCCCGCGAAGTGCCGGATCTGGAGATGCAAGATGTCTTCGAGGCGTTGATCGCCCGTGAAAAACTCGGTTCTACCGGTTTTGGCAACGGCATCGCCATTCCCCACTGCCGCCTGAAAGGCTGCGAAGCGCCCATCAGCGCCTTGATTCACCTCGAAGCACCCATCGATTTCGACGCCATCGATGGCGCCCCGGTTGACCTGCTGTTTGTGCTGCTGGTGCCGGAAGCCGCTACCGATGCGCATCTGGAGTTGTTGCGTCAGATCGCCAGCATGCTGGATCGCAAGGACGTGCGCGATAAATTGCGCAGCGCTTCAAGCAACGAAGCCCTGTACCAGGTTGTACTGGACGAACAAAACGGGCAGTAATCATGCGTTTGATCATCGTCAGTGGCCGTTCCGGCTCCGGTAAAAGCACCGCCCTCGATGTCCTTGAGGACAACGGCTACTACTGCATCGATAACCTGCCCGCAGGCTTGTTGCCGGAACTCGCCGAACGCGCCCTGATCCACACCGAGCTGGCACAGCCGCTGGTGGCCGTGTCGATTGATGCGCGCAACCTGCCGAGCCATCTCTCGCGCTTCCCCGAACTGCTCGAAGAAGTGCGCAGTCGTCACATTCAGTGCGACGTGCTGTATCTGGATGCCGACGAAGAAACCCTGCTCAAACGTTTCTCGGAAACCCGTCGCCGCCACCCGCTGAGCAATGCCGACCGCTCGCTCGCCGAGGCGATCAACGACGAAACCGCCCTGCTCGGCCCGATTGCCGACCTGGCCGACCTCAAGGTCAACACCACCAATCTGAACCTGTATCAGTTGCGCGATACCATCAAGCTGCGCCTGCTGAACCAGCCAGAGCCTGGCACGGCATTTCTGGTCGAGTCGTTCGGCTTCAAGCGCGGCATGCCGGTGGATGCGGATCTGGTGTTCGATGTGCGTTGTCTGCCCAATCCGTACTGGAAACCAGAGCTACGCGCACAATCGGGTCTCGATGAGCCCGTTGCCGAATACCTCGCTGCTCAGCCGGAAGTCGAAGAAATGTTCCAGGACATATTCACTTACCTGCACAAGTGGTTGCCACGCTTCGCCGCGAGCAACCGTGCCTACGTCACCATTGCCATTGGCTGCACCGGGGGGCATCACCGCTCCGTCTACCTGACCGAACGCCTGGGTCAGGCCCTGCAGAAAACCCTGAAGAATGTCCAGGTCCGCCACCGCGACCTCACTTAAAGGATTCACACCGCGATGCCTGCTCTGGAAATTGAAATCATCAACAAACTGGGCCTGCATGCCCGGGCATCAGCTAAATTCGTTGGCGTCGCGGGACAGTTTCAGGATTGCTCGATCAGAGTCGGGCGCACGTCTGAATCCACCGTTGATGGCAAAAGCATCATGGCGATGATGATGCTGGCGGCCGGCAAGGGCACCAAAATCTACTTGAGTACCGAAGGGCATCAGGAACAGGAAGCGCTGGATGCGCTGGTGGCGTTGATCAACAACTACTTCGACGAGGGTGGTTGATCATTAAAAGATCAAAAGATCGCAGCCTGCGGCAGCTCCTACAGTTGGAATGTGTTTCCCTGCCGCAGGCTGCGATCTTTTTGTTTTAGCCTAACGCAGTATCCATCACCATCATCAGACAGAACCCGCTCAACAGCCCAAGGCTGGCCATTTTGTCGTGACCATTGCGTCGCGACTCCGGGATGATTTCGTGGGTGACCACCAGCAGCATCGCACCTGCCGCCAACGCCAATCCCAACGGCAACAACAACTGCGCAAGACTGACCAGCCAGGCGCAGAGCAGCGCAAATACCGGCTCGACCAATCCTGACGCCGCGCCGATCAGGAACGCCTTGATCCGCGACATCCCCGCCCCGGCCAATACCAGCGCAATCACCAGACCTTCCGGCACATCCTGCAGGGCAATGCCCATCGCCAGGCTATCGGCATCAGGCATGCCGCCGCCGGCAGAAACACCGACAGCCATGCCTTCAGGGATGTTATGGGCAATGATTGCGAACACGAACAGCCAGATTCGCGGCGGTATCACCGGATGCTCGACAGTGCCAACGAGCATTTCCGGCGAAGCGCCCGAGACCTGGCGATCCACCAGAAACAGCCCGAACGCACCGAGCATGATGCCAAAGCAGATCAGGCCGCTGGCCGCCCACGGTGTCAGGCCCAGACTTTCGGCAGCGGCGATTCCCGGTACGATCAGCGAAAACGCAGTCGCCGCCAGCATTACGCCGGCGCCAAACCCCAGAAGCGTATCGCTGAGCATTTGCGGCATGCGCCGAATCACCAGCACCGGCACCGCGCCGAGCGCCGTGCCGAGTGCGCAGATCGCGCCGCCCTGCAATGCTCGCGACAGTCTCGGCTCAAGGTTCAGCCATTCCAGTCCGTGTGCCGCCAGCAACGTCATGCCCGCCAACAGCAACAATGATCCCACCGCGTAACGAAACATACGCCCGCCGCCGATCGCCAGTGTTTCAGTGCCCATAGTCAGCCTTGGATTGTTTTTATCGGAGACTTAAACCAGTGCGGCCTGATAGCGCGCAGCAACTTCAGGCCAATTGATCACGTTGTAGAACGCGTTGATGTATTCCGGGCGACGGTTCTGATAACGCAGGTAGTAAGCGTGCTCCCAGACATCCAGACCGAGAATCGGCGTATTGCCGTTCATCAACGGGCTGTCCTGATTGCCACTGCTTTCCACGATCAGCGTCTTCTGCGGAGTTACGCTGAGCCACGCCCAGCCGCTGCCGAAACGGGTCAGTGCGGCTTTGGTGAAAGCCTCTTTGAAAGTGTCGAGGCCACCCAATTGCTCGTCGATTGCCTTGGCCAGCGCGCCGCTTGGCTTGCCGCCGCCGCCCGGCACCATGACTTCCCAGAACAACGAATGGTTGGCGTGCCCGCCGCCCTGATTGATCACCGCTGCACGGAGTTTTTCCGGCAGTTGCTGAACGCTGGCGACCAGTTTTTCCACCGGCCACTCGGCGTATTCGGTGCCTTCTACTGCGGCATTGAGGTTGTTGATGTAGGTCTGGTGATGCTTGGTGTAGTGGATTTCCATGGTTTGCGCATCGATGTGCGGTTCCAGGGCATCGTAGGCGTAAGGCAAGGCAGGCAAGGTAAAAGCCATTTCAATGGACTCCATGGTGATGTGAGGCTGAGGCACGGCGCGCATTGCCGGTGTCCGGGTGCAGCAGACGCTGGGTGCGCGGGTATTCGCCGTGTTCGCTGATGAAATTCAACAGTTCGACGTAGGTCTTGCTGCTCTGACGCAACGCGGCCTCACGCAAGGCCGGGCGCAGGCGCTCGTCCTGCATGGTCTGCAATAGCCGTTGATGGATCGCACAGAGGTACTCGGCACTCTCCTCCGGCTGGTTCAGGCGCAGGTGCAAGTCCGCCAGGTTGTGATGGGAAATCACACAAGCCGCCACCGCTTCGTCGGCATCCGCCCAACGCTCATACAGCACTTGCGCCAGCGCCAGTGCTTGCAGATAAGCCTCGCGGGCATCGATCAGTTCGCCCAGCATGAAGCAGCGATTAGCCCGTTCAATCGTGCGTTTCCAGTGCTCCATGGTGAGCCTCCAAAGCGGTTGCGGTGATTACACGCCGCCGGCGGTGAGTTTCTCGGGATTGAGCAACTCTTCCAGTTGGCTGCGCGACAGGTCGGTGTGCTCCAGCGCGACGTCGATCACCGGGCGACCTTGCTTGTAGGCCTGCTTGGCGATTTCGGCGGCTTTCTGATAGCCAATGATCGGATTGAGTGCGGTGACCAGAATCGGATTGCGCGACAGTGCTTCCTTGAGCCGCGACTCGTTGACCTTGAAGGTCGCGATAGCCTTGTCCCCCAGCAAAAGGCTGGAATTGGCCAGCAACTCGATGCTGCTCAGCAGGTTGTCGGCGATGATCGGCAGCATCACGTTCAGTTCGAAGTTGCCCGACTGACCGGCAATGGTGATCACCGAATCGTTGCCGATCACTTGCGCGGCAACCATCGCAGTGGCTTCCGGAATTACCGGATTGACCTTGCCCGGCATGATCGACGAGCCCGGTTGCAGCGCTTCGAGTTCGATTTCACCGAGACCGGCGAGCGGACCGGAGTTCATCCAGCGCAGATCGTTGGCTATTTTCATCAGCGATACGGCAGTCGCCTTGAGCTGCCCGGAGACCGCGACGGCGGTGTCCTGAGAACCGATCAGGGCGAACAGATCCTTGCCTTGAGTGAATTGCACGTCGGTGAGCTGGCTCAACTGACGGCTGAAACGTGCAGCGAATTCCGGGTGAGCATTGATTCCCGTGCCCACTGCTGTGCCGCCCTGAGCCAGCGCTTGCAGGCTCGGAAGTAAGTCTTGCAGATGGCCGATATTGGCCTTGAGCTGTTGCGCCCAGCCATTGAGCACCTGACTCATGCGCACCGGCATCGCATCCATCAAATGCGTGCGGCCGGTTTTGACGTGGTGGTGAACCTGCGTGGCTTTGCTTTCGATCACTTGCACCAGGTGCAGCAGCGCCGGCAACAGTTGCTCATGCAGGGCCAGCGCGGCGCTGACATGGATGGTGGTGGGAATGATGTCGTTGCTGCTCTGGCCGCAGTTGACGTGATCGTTAGCGTTCACAGGTTCGCCGAGCAGGCGGGTAGCCAGCGTGGCGATCACTTCGTTGGCGTTCATGTTGGAGCTGGTGCCGGAACCGGTCTGGAAGATATCCACCGGGAAATGCTGCATGAAATCGCCTTCCAGCAGACCCTGAGCGGCATCGCTGATGGCTTTGCCCTGCGCCACGCTGATCTGGTTGAGTTCGACGTTGGCCCGAGCGGCTGCGGCTTTGGCCAGGATCAGCGCGCGGATGAATTGCGTCGGCATCGGTTTGCCGCTGATCGGGAAGTTATCCACTGCGCGCTGGGTTTGCGCGCCGTAGAGAGCGTCCACCGGCACCTGCAATTCGCCCATGCTGTCGCGCTCAATACGTGTCTTGGTCATCTGAAAATCCTTGCACCAGTTCAATAAGAGGAATCGAGGGTTGCAACTCGCAGGTCGCCAGTTGCCAGGAGTAGCTTTGCCAGCGCTTGAGCCGGCATTTGCACAATGACAGGCGCTCCATCTCACGCAGGGGGCGCCAGGCTTGATCGAGACAGAGGCTGCGCCAGTGCCACGGCAGCGCGATGTCGGTGGCCGTGTCGAGCAGCAGACGGAAGGAGGTTTCAGCGATGGTCCAGGGTGAGGTGGCCGTGCAACACGACAGATAACGGCCTTCCGCCAGATAGTGTTCGATCAGGCGCGGCTCGTCGGGGTCCATCGCGCAACGAATCTGGCGGCTCATCCAGCGCCAGCTTTCAAGGTACGGCTGCTCGTGCAAGGCAGAACTCATGATTCGGGGCTCATCCGATAATGAGATTTATTATTAGATGATAATGAGAACCAAAACAAGAGCACCTACACAGGAAGGCAGACACAAAAAAGGCGCGCCACCCGGTTGGGTGGCGCGCCTTTTTGTGTAACGGCCGAGCGTTAGCTGCCCGCCACCGTCATCCGTTCGATCAATACCGAACCTGTGCGAATGTTGCTGCGCAGCTCCAGATCGTTACCGACTGCGACGATCTGCTTGAACATGTCACGCATGTTGCCGGCGATGGTCACTTCCTGCACCGCAAACTGAATTTCACCATTCTCGACCCAGAAACCCGCAGCGCCACGGGAATAGTCGCCGGTCACCATGTTCAGGCCATGGCCCATCAGCTCGGTGACCAATAACCCGCGCCCCATGCGGCGCAAAAGCGCTGCCTGGTCTTCGTCGCCATGGGTGACAAACAGGTTGTGCACGCCGCCAGCGTTGGCGGTGCTTGGCATGCCGAGCTTGCGCCCGGAGTAGGTACCGAGGATGTAAGAGACCAATTCGCCTTTTTCGACGAACGGTTTGGCGTAGGTCGCCAGGCCATCACCGTCGTACGCCGAACTGCCCATGGCGCGCATCAGATGTGGACGCTCGTCGATGGTCAGCCACTCAGGGAACAGCGTCTGCCCCAAAGTGCCTTCAAGGAACGATGACTTGCGATACAGACTGCCGCCGGAAATCGCCGAGAGGAAACTGCCGAACAACCCGCCCGCCAGCTCGGCGGAAAACAGCACCGGCACTTCGCAGGTCGGCACCGGACGCGCGCCGAGACGGCTCGCCGCCCGTTGCGCAGCACGCTGACCGATGCTCACCGGATCAGCCAGCAATTCGCCCTGACGGCTCACGTCATACCAGTAGTCGCGCTGCATCTGGCCATCAGCCTCGGCGATCATCACGCAACTCAGGCTGTGCCGGGTCGATGAATAACCACCGATGAAACCGTGGCTGTTGCCATAAACGCGGCAACCCTGATGCGTGCTGAGCGTGGTGCCATCGGCATTCTTGATCCGCGCATCGGTATCGAAGGCCGCCGCTTCACAGATCAACGCTTTCTCGATGGCCTGCTCCGGGGTGATATTCCACTCGTGAAACAGATCGAAATCGCGCAGGTCCTTGGCCATCAGCGCAGCATCGGCCAGACCCGAGGCTTCGTCCTCGGAGGTGTGCTTGGCAATGGCCAAAGCAGCGGCAACCGTTTCGCGGATCGCGTCCGGCCCTGTGGCCGAGGTGCTGGCCGAACCTTTGCGCTGCCCCACGTACAAGGTGATACCAAACCCCTGATCGCGGTTGAACTCAACAGTTTCGACCTCGCGCTGGCGCACCGAAGTCGACAGGCCCTGTTCCAGCGATACCGCCACTTCACAGGCACTGGCGCCCTGACGCTTGGCTTCGGCGATGATCTGCTCGACTTGTTCCTGCAGTGCCGGCAACGCTTGCGGGCCGACGCTTTGAACTGCACTCATGCTCATCTCCACTCAAATTCTGCTTTCGGCTGGGGTCATCGAGCGACCGGGCCGGACAAGCGGCCCCCGACTGGTTATCATGGCGGCGTTTCTTTGCGGACTGCCACCATGGTTGATTCTTACGACGACTCCCTCGATACGGGAGAAAAAAGCAAATCTCAGGTCAAACGCGAGCTGCATGCTCTGGTTGACCTCGGCGAGCGCCTTACAACACTCAAGCCTGACTTGGTGGCAAAACTGCCTTTGACCGACGCTATGCGCCGGGCTCTGGCCGATGCTCCCAAGCACACCGCGAACATCGCGCGTAAACGGCACTTGCAGTTCATCGGCAAGCTGATGCGCGATCAGGACACTGACGCGATTCTGACTTTGCTCGATCAGCTCGATGCCTCTACCCGTCAGTACAACGAGCGTTTCCATAATCTCGAACGCTGGCGTGACCGCCTGATCGCCGGTGATGACGCCGTGCTGGAGAAATTCGTCGCCGAATACCCGGACGCCGATCGCCAGCAACTGCGCTCGTTGATCCGTCAGGCTCAGCACGAGGTTGCGCAAAACAAACCTCCTGCTTCCGGCCGTAAAATCTTCAAGTACATCCGTGAACTGGACGAGACTCAACGCGGTCTGCGTTGATATTCGTCATCGGGTGGCCGCAACGCGCGCCACCCGCAGTTCCATCCCTTCTTATGCGCCCGTGCCTCCGACGGTGATCGCATCGATTTTCAGCGTTGGCTGACCGACACCCACCGGCACCGACTGCCCATCCTTGCCGCACGTGCCCACACCGCTGTCCAGCGCCAGATCGTTACCGACCATCGACACCCGGCTCATCGCCTCCGGACCGTTGCCGATCAACGTCGCGCCTTTGACCGGCGCAGTGATCTTGCCGTCCTCGATCAGGTAGGCCTCACTGGTGGAGAACACAAACTTGCCGCTGGTGATATCGACCTGACCGCCGCCGAGGTTGGCGCAGTAGATGCCTTTCTTCACCGAAGCGATGATTTCTGCCGGATCGCTTTCGCCACCCAGCATGTAGGTGTTGGTCATCCGTGGCATCGGCAGATGCGCGTAGGATTCGCGACGACCGTTACCGGTGCGGGCCACGCCCATTAGGCGGGCATTCAGCTTGTCTTGCATGTAACCCTTGAGCACGCCATTTTCGATCAGCGTGGTGCACTCGGTCGGCGTGCCTTCGTCATCGACGCTCAGCGAGCCGCGACGACCGCTCAAAGTACCGTCATCGACGATGGTGCAGAGCTTGGAAGCAACCATTTCGCCCATGCGGCCGCTGTAGGCCGAACTGCCCTTGCGGTTGAAATCGCCTTCCAGACCGTGGCCGACCGCTTCATGCAGCAGCACGCCGGACCAGCCCGAACCCAATACCACCGGGAAAGTGCCGGCTGGAGCAGGAATCGCTTCGAGATTGACCAGCGCCTGACGCAACGCCTCACGGGCATAGCCCATCGCGCGGTCTTCCGAGAGGAAATAACGGTAGTCGGTACGCCCGCCGCCGCCATGTCCGCCACGCTCGCGACGGCCATTCTGCTCGACGATCACGCTGACGTTGAAACGCACCAGAGGTCGCACATCGGCTGCCAGACCGCCGTCAGTGGAAGCGACAAGAATGCGTTCCCAGACCCCGGCCATGCTCACGCTGACTTGCTGGATACGCGGGTCGAGGGCACGAGTCGCGACGTCGATACGCTTGAGCAGCTCGACTTTCTCGGCACGGCTCATGACATCCAGCGGATTGTCCGGCGCATACAACTGAGCGACGTCCTGAGTGGTGAACGCCTGCACGGTGCCGTTCTGGCCTGCGCGGGAGATCGAACGCGCTGCACGCGCCGCTGCGCCCAAGGCTTCGAGGGTGATCGCGTTGCTGTAGGCAAAACCGGTTTTCTCACCGGACTGCGCACGCACGCCGACACCTTGGTCGAGGTTGAAGCTGCCTTCCTTGACGATGCCGTCTTCCAGCGCCCAGGTCTCGGAGATCTGCCCCTGGAAATACAGGTCGGCAGCATCGATGCCCGGACCCGCCAGGTCGCCCAGCACGCTTTGCAGGCTTTCGATCGTCACGCCACCGGGCGCCAACAGATGATCACTGACTGAGGACAACAACTCGCTCATAGGTTTACGCCTTAAATTCGTGTTCTGAAGCAGGCCGCTGTGCGCCCTGCGAGAAAAACCGCCGATGGCTCACCACCGGCATTCGCGCCCTGATGGACGCTTGTTCATTGCTGTCGCGTTCGGCCAGAAGCACCGCTTCGCCTTGATCCTGATGTGCCAGCACGCGGCCCCACGGGTCGACAATCGCCGCGTGCCCGAAGGTTTCACGCGGGCCCGGATGAGTCCCGCCCTGCGCCGCCGCCAACACATAACACTGGGTCTCGATGGCGCGTGCGCGAATCAGCACGTCCCAGTGCGCCGCGCCGGTCACTGCGGTGAAAGCCGACGGAGCGGTAATCAATTCAGCACCGGCAGCACGCAACTCGCTGTACAGCTCGGGAAAACGCAGGTCGTAACACACAGTCAGGCCGACTCGACCGACCGGGGTGTCCGCCACCACCACACCACTGCCATAAGCATAGTCATCGGATTCGCGATAACGGCCGCGATTGTCCGCTACATCGACATCAAACAGGTGCAACTTGTCATATCGCGCAACGGTTTCGCCCTGATCGTTGACCAGCAGCGAACAGGCATGCACCTTCGCCGTCGGTTGATCGACCGGCGGCAACGGCAACGTGCCAGCCACTATCCATAACTTGAGGTCGCGGGCGGTCTGTTTCAACCATGGCAGGATCGGACCTTTGCCCAATGCTTCGGCGCGGCCGATATCAGCGATGTCGCGCCGGCCCATGGCAGCGAAGTTTTCCGGCAATACCGCGAGTTTCGCGCCACCGGCCGCCGCTCGTTCGAGCAGGCGCCGGGCCTGAGCCAGATTGGCCAGCACATCGCTCTGGCTGACCATTTGAATCACCGCTACCGACATGGCTGCTTCCTTAAATGAAATCAACTCATACCCTGCAGGAGCTGCGACACGCTGCGATCTTTTGATTCTGCTTAAAAAAAAGATCAACAGATCGCAGCGTGCCGCAGCTCCCACACGGTTACGGTCATGCTACTAGTGGCTGTTCAAAAAGGCTTGTCGAATGTGATTTTCGGCTCTTTCCACGGGCCTTTGACGGTGTATTTCACACTGGCAAAACGCGCCACACGGTCACCGATCAGCTTGTCGATCAGGAACAACGCACCGCCGACCGCTGGTGCACCAATGATCAGCGCGGCAATCGGCAGGTTATTGGTGACTGGCAGCGTCACCAAGAGTTTGGCATCGACCTGATCGCCGACCAGATCCAGCGTACCGTTCATTTCGATGTTGCTCGACGGCCCGGTCAGGCGAATCGGCTCGCGGGTCACGTAAACGCCGTTGTTCGCCACCAGCAAGCCTTTGACCCGGTCGTAACTCAGGCCTTTGCCGAACAGGTCGGAGAAGTCCAGACGCAAACGGCGGCCGATGGAGTTGAAGTTGAGCAGGCCAAACACGCGCAATGCCTGGGCGCCGCCCTCGACTTCGACGAACTGGCCCTTGTTCAGCGACGCATCGAGCGTGCCGGAGAAGCGCTTGGTCGCCAGCCATGCCGGCGAGCCCGGCCAGCGGCCATCGACGTCCATGTGGAAGTCTTCGCTGGTCACACTCGGCGCAAAACCCCAGCCCTTGAGCACATCGGCGAGATTCTTGCCGCTGATCCGGCCCTTGAACCAACTGTTAGTGGCGCCCGGCAAACCTTCCCAGCCACCGTTGCCCTGCAACAGAATGCCTTTGAGGCCCATATCGAGGCTGTTCAAGGCAATGCCTTTGGCGGTCGGCCGCACCTTCAGCGACCAGCCACCGACCAGATCCGGCCCGAGGAACAGTTGATTGATGGTGATATCCAGCGCCGGGATGTTGGTCGGATTGACCGAAACCAGCGGGTCAGGTGAATTCTCGTCCGCTTGTACCGTCGGGTCCGGCGCCGGCAGTTTCACGTATTGCAGGTTGACCACAATCGGCGCGCTCTTGGCATCTGGCAGGCTGGCAGTGCCCTTGGCCTGCTGACTGTCGAGCGCCAGGGCCCAGACTCCCGGCTTGCGATTCAACTGCACCGCAGCCTGATCCAGCGTGGTGCCGAATGCAGTCAGCTTGCCTACTTTGAAATCAGCACCGCTGAGCAATTGCTTGGCACTGCCGCCTGGGTCCTGACCCGCGTATTTGCTGACCAGATCCTGCCACGGCGCTACATCCAGCTCCGACAGCACGCCGCGAATGCGCAGACCTTTACCGGCGGGCAGCACGGCCTCGCCTGCGCCAAGGAACAACTCGCCCCGACCTTCAGCGAAATTGCTCGGCGGCGCCGCGAAAGTGAAATTGGCCAACTGGTCGTAATTGACCCAGTAACGGCGTTCCGCGCCTTGCAGCGTCATGCGGAACACGGTGTCGCGACCGACTTGCGCAGACATGCCGAACGGCGCCGGCAGATCCACCGCGACACCTTTAAGGTTGGAGCTGACCATCAGTTGACTGTCGGCACCGTCCAGATTCAGTTGCAACTGATACGGAATCGTCCCCGACACCGGCAACGGTTGGGTTACGCCCAGCCAGTCGGTGAGTTTCTTGACCTCAACCTGCCCCGACGCCGCCACCCGGGTCTTGAGCTTGCCAGGACTGCCATCAGCGAAGATCTGCGCCGTCACCGGTTTATCGAATGCCCGGGCCGCGATGTTCTGGCCACTCAAGCCCTTGGCGCTGTCGAAGCGGAAATCGCCCTTGAGCTGAGTCAGCTCCAGTTTCGGCTCAGCCAGTTTCAGGCGTGCATTGGCGGTTTTGAAGTCGACGAGGATTTTCGGTTGATCGCCCTTTTCCAGCGGAACGTCGAGTTTGAGTTTGCCTTGCAGATCCCCCTCGCCTTCCCACCCGGCAAAGGTCTCGCCAGTACCAATCGGCGCCGTTTGCAGAATTTTCAGACCATCACCCAACCCGCCGGCAAACGCGCCGTCGAGGAACAGATGTGTCTTTTGCCCGGCAGCAACATGCGGAATATTGACGAAAACATCGCTGACCTGCGTGTCGAGCAACTGGCCTTTTTGCGCGACGATGCGCACGCCACTGTCTTCGATGAAGACATCACCGCTGACCTTGCTCACATGCGGCCAGCCCGGCTGGAACGCCAGTTCGGCGTCATGCACCTTGAAGAACAGGCTGATGCTGCGATCCGCTTCGCCTGCGTCTTTGCTCAGCGAACCCTGATACTGGAAGAAACCCTGATCCACCGCGCCTTTGAGGATCGCAGTGCGCAGCCACTCGTCGAGCGCCGGACTGAGGACCTTCGGCAGATACTTGGCGGTGTAGCGACCATCGCCTTCGACCAGACCGACCCGCAGGTCCATATAGTCTTCCTGGGTGTGGTCGAAGTGCAGGCGAATCAGGAAGTCGCCGGCAATCTTGCCCTCTTCGCCCAGCACCTTCAGGTACGGCGCAATCAGGGTGAATCCTTCTTTATCGAGCTTCCAGGTCAAGCGGGCGTTGGCCTGAAGGTATTGCCATGGCTTGGCGAAAATCGGGTCGAGGTGCAGCATGAAATTCTTGCTGTCCATGCGCAACTCGCCGCCGTCGAGATTGCCGCTCAGGCTGCCGCTGACATTCCGCGCCGCCGGGGCACCGTGATAGGCATCGAAACCGACGCTATCGAGATTGGCCGCAAAGCTGAATTTGGTACCGTCGGTGGCGTTAGGACGGAAATCCAGAAGCACGTTGCGCAACCCGCCAGTCACTTTCAAATGATCAACAACAGTGGCAAAACCTTCCGGCAATGGCCCCAGCGCATTGAGCAACGGCGTGATCGGCGTCAGGTCGAGGCGATCAGCCTGCATGTGCCAGAGCTCGTCGACCTTGTCGCTGGCAGACGTCTGCTTGAGCTGTACATGGGACTCCCAACGGGTTTCGCCGAAATTCATCGCCAGCGAGTCGAGGGTAATGGTCGCACCCTCGGCACTGCTCTGGTAATACGCGTTGAGCGCCAGATTATTGATCTGAATCGGCTTGCGCTCGGCATACGCACCGGTCAGTTGCGGCGCGTTCAAACGCAGTGCCGCGCTTTGCAGGGAACCTTCTTTCCAGTCCACCCACAGCTCGCCGCCCGCTTTGATCTCGGTGAAGTTCCACTGCTGGGTCAGACGCTCAGGCAGCCACTTCGACCAGTCGCTCTGCGGCAGGCTCGCGTAAACTTCCACGCCTGCGTTTTGCCAGTCGGCGGCACGAATCCGGGTGTTCAGGCTCAATGCGACGGGTTGACCGTCCGGCAGGGTCAATCGCGCATCGAGGCGCTGACGGCTGGAACCGGTTTTCAGATTGATCCCAACGTACGTCATGGTCATTGGTGCATGGTCCAGCGGCTGCAACGTCACCTGGCTGTCGAGTACCGACAGCTGTTGCACCATCTGCATGCGATTGAACAGCTGCTCCGGGTCAACCGGCTGATCATCTTTGACCGGCAAACCTTCCAGAGCCCACTTGCCGTCATCGCCTTCCTTGAGGCTGATTTTCAGGCCATTGAGTTCGAGATGAGCAATGCGCACTTCACGGGCCAGCAAACTGGCCCACAGATCCGGCACGACGCGCACGCGATCAAGGCGCAAGGCGTTCGCGCCATCGCCGACGATCACGTCATGTGCCAGCAGAATCGGTGCGAAACCGCTCCAGTTGCCTTCCAGCTCACCGATCTGCAGCGGCATGCCAAGAGCGGCAGTGGCTTTGTCTTCGATCTCGGCGCGGTATTCCGCCACCAGCGGCGTCAGTTCCCGGCCGAGGCTAACGTACAACGCCATCAACACCAGAACCAACGCGCACAGGCCCAGCCCCCAGCGGGTGAGTGCGGCCAAAATGCGTGTCAGACGCTCCATGTCAGTTGGCTCCCATGGCAAAAATACTGCAAAAAGCTGAGGCCAGCCGATGTGGAAAAAATGTGCCGCAGGGGTTCAGAGCAGTACCACGTCATATTGTTCCTGGGAATACATGGTTTCCACCTGGAAGCGTATGGTGCGGCCGATAAAACCTTCAAGCTCGGCGACGTTACCAGACTCTTCGTCGAGCAAGCGATCGACGACTTTCTGGTTCGCCAGCACGCGATAACCCTCAGCCTGATAGGCGCGGGCCTCACGCAGGATTTCACGGAAAATTTCGTAGCAGATGGTTTCCGGTGTCTTCAACTTGCCGCGACCCTGGCAACTGCTGCACGGCTCGCACAGCACTTGCTCAAGACTTTCGCGGGTGCGCTTGCGGGTCATCTGCACCAGGCCCAACTCGGTGATCCCGATGATGTTGGTCTTGGCGTGATCGCGCTCCAGCTGTTTTTCCAGGGTTCGCAGCACCTGGCGACGGTGCTCTTCATCTTCCATGTCGATGAAGTCGATGATGATGATCCCGCCCAGATTGCGCAGGCGCAATTGCCGGGCGATCGCGGTGGCCGCTTCGAGGTTGGTCTTGAAGATGGTTTCTTCGAGATTGCGATGACCGACAAACGCCCCGGTGTTGACGTCGATGGTGGTCATGGCTTCTGCCGGATCGACCACCAGATAACCACCCGACTTGAGCGGCACTTTGCGCTCAAGGGCTTTCTGGATCTCGTCTTCAACGCCGTACAGGTCGAAAATCGGTCGTTCGCCCGGGTAATGTTCCAGACGGTCGGCAATTTCCGGCATCAGTTCGGCGACGAACTGCGTGGTTTTCTGGAAGGTTTCCCGCGAGTCGATGCGGATCTTCTCGATCTTCGGACTGACCAGATCACGCAACGTGCGCAGCGCAAGACCGAGGTCTTCGTAGATTACGCTCGGCGCGCCGATGGTCTGGATTTGCGAGTTGATCTGATCCCACAGACGCCGCAGGTAACGGATGTCCATGAGAATCTCATCGGCACCGGCACCTTCGGCGGCGGTACGCAGAATAAAGCCGCCCGCCTCCTTGATCCCTTCCTTGGCCACACAATCGCTGACCACTTGCTTGAGGCGCTCGCGCTCGGCTTCGTCCTCAATTTTCAGGGAAATGCCAACGTGGGCGGTGCGCGGCATGTACACCAGATACCGCGACGGGATCGACAGTTGCGTGGTCAGGCGAGCGCCCTTGGAGCCAATCGGGTCCTTGGTGACCTGCACCACCAGACTTTGCCCTTCGTGCACCAGCGAACTGATGCTTTCTACCGCCGGGCCTTCGCGCAGGGAGATTTCCGAGGCGTGAATGAATGCGGCGCGATCCAGACCGATGTCGACGAACGCTGCCTGCATACCCGGCAGGACCCGGACAATCTTGCCTTTATAGATGTTGCCGACGATCCCGCGTTTTTGCGTGCGCTCGACGTGCACTTCTTGCAGCACACCGTTTTCGACCACCGCCACGCGCGACTCCATCGGCGTGATGTTGATCAGAATCTCTTCACTCATGGCAGGATCTCGTTCAGGCATGTTCACGATAATGGCCGCATCTGGATTCGTACGACGCTCATTGCGCGTTCAGGTTTTGCCAACAGGGTATGCCGAAATGGCCCAGCAGTTCTGCGGTTTCGCACACAGGTAGCCCGACTACCGCCGAATAACTGCCATTGAGCCCGGCGACAAACACCGCACCGAGGCCCTGAATGCCATAGCCGCCGGCCTTGTCCCGGGGTTCGCCGCTGGCCCAATAGGCCGCAGCTTCTTCACGGCTGATCGGTCGAAACCGTACCAGACTGCGCACCACCCGCGACTCGCAACGGTCGCCGTCAAGCACGGCGATGGCGGTCAGCACTTCATGTTCCTTGCCGGACAACATCATCAGCATGGCGCATGCGTCGGCTTCGTCCACTGGTTTACCAAGAATTTTGCCGTCGAGCACCACCGCAGTGTCAGCGCCCAAGACGCAAAACGCCGTTGCCGATGTGAGCGTGCGCCGGCCGGCCTCGGCCTTGCCGCGCGCGAGGCGTTCGACATAGGCCGATGGCGATTCTTCGGGTAAAGGGGTTTCATCGATGTCCGCGCTGATGGCGGAGAACGGAATGCCGATCTGCGTGAGCAATTCACGCCGACGCGGCGATCCTGAGGCGAGGTAAAGCGCTTTCATCAAGACATCTCCCTGTCGAGGTGCGGGCACATGCCTGACCGAATTAATTGATTTTGTAGCGGCGACGCAATCCACGCAAAGCGAAGCTGACCCAAGGCCAGAGCAAGGCACTGACCAGTGCCGGCAGCACCAGCGCCAGGGTCGGCTGACGATTGCCGGTCAGCGCACTGAGCCACAACTGCACCAGTTGTGCGAGGCCGAAAATCACCAGAATCACCAGGCATTGCTGCCACATCGGGAACATCCGCAGGCGCTGTTGCAGCGACAGGACCAGGAAGGTGATCAGTGTCAGGATCAACGCGTTCTGCCCCAGCAAGGTGCCATACAATACGTCTTCAGCGAGGCCCAGACAGAATGCGGTGACCATGCCGACTGTCTGCGGCATGTACAACGCCCAGAACGTCAGGAGCAGTGCCAGCCACAGCGGGCGGAGGATTTCCATGAATTGCGGCAGCGGCGAAACGCTGAGCAGCAGGCCGATGGCGAACGTCAGCCAGACTATCCAGCCGTTTCGGGAAGCAGTGGTCCCGACCATTATTCTTGTCTCCCGGTATTGGCGGGCGCGTTGACCGGCGGTTTCGCCGCTGGGCGCGCAGCAGGCTGGGCAGCCGGAGGCTTACTGGCCGCAGGAGTCGCCGCTGGTGGTTTTGCAGGCGGTTTGCCGGCAACCGGTTTGGCAGGTGTGGCGGCGGCCGGCGCAGGTGCAGCGGCGGGAGTTGCCGGGGTCGCAGGCGCTGGCACGCTGTTCACGGTTTTCGGCACAGTGGCCGGAACGATCGGGCCGCCACCGAAGGCATCAAGATTTTCCTGCGCCTGCGCCGCATCATTGGCGCGTTCTTCGGCGGTGCGGGTGTCACTGAATACCAGCAGCAGATAACGGCTGCGATTCAGCGCCGCTGTCGGTACGGCGCGGACAATCGCAAACGGCTGGCCGGAGTCGTGAATCACTTCCTTGACTGTGGCCACCGGGTAACCCGCCGGGAAACGCTGACCCAGGCCCGAGCTGACCAGCAGATCGCCTTCCTTGATGTCAGCCGTGTCCGCTACGTGACGCAATTCCAGGCGTTCCGGATTGCCGGTGCCACTGGCAATCGCCCGCAGACCGTTACGGTTCACCTGAACAGGAATGCTGTGAGTGGTGTCGGTCAACAGCAATACACGCGAGGTGTACGGCATCAACTCGACCACTTGCCCCATCAGGCCACGCGCATCGAGCACCGGCTGACCGAGCACCACGCCGTCGCGCTCACCTTTATTGATGATGATGCGATGGGTGAAAGGATTGGGGTCCATACCGATCAACTCGGCCACTTCGACCTTTTCGTTGACCAGTGCGGAGGAATTGAGCAACTCGCGCAGCCGAACGTTCTGCTCGGTGAGGGCGGCAAGCTTCTGCATGCGACCCTGCAACAGCAGGTTTTCGGTCTTGAGTTTTTCGTTGTCGGCGACAAGTTCGGTGCGACTGCCGAACTGGCTGGCGACACCTTCCCAGAGACGACCGGGCAGGTCGGTTATCCAGTAGGCATCCATCAGCACCAGCGACGCTTGGCTGCGTGCAGGTTTGAGCAGACTGAAGCGGGCATCGACCACCATCAGCGCGACCGAAAGTACGGCCAGCACCAGCAGGCGAACACCCAATGAAGGGCCCTTGGCGAAAAGCGGTTTAATAAGCCGCTCCTCCCAGGCAAATGTTCTGTTTATTCATACGGCATCAAACCGGCCTGGATGAAGACTGACAGAAGATAAACGCCAACAGGCAGCACTGCAAAGTGCTGCCTGCGCGCTCACCCACGTATTGCAACCCGGCGACTTATTCGCTGGAGAGCAGATCCATGGTGTGTTTATCCATCATTTCCAATGCACGGCCACCGCCGCGAGCAACACAGGTCAGCGGATCTTCGGCAACGATCACCGGCAGACCGGTTTCCTGAGCCAGCAACTTGTCGAGGTCACGCAGCAACGCGCCACCACCGGTC
>NZ_JBIUXX010000053.1:0-808 GCF_044744235.1 Pseudomonas sp. NPDC087346 | reverse complement strand
GCGGCGATTGCTCCAGAGCGCTTTTCACGGCCTGAACGATGGTTGCCAGCGACTCTTGCAGAGCTTCCAGCACTTCGTTGGAGTTCAGGGTGAATGCGCGTGGAACGCCTTCGGCCAGGTTGCGACCGCGAACATCAACTTCGCGAACTTCGCCGCCCGGGTAGGCAGTACCGATTTCCTGCTTGATGCGCTCGGCAGTCGATTCACCGATCAGGCTGCCGTAGTTACGGCGCACGTAGGTGATGATCGCTTCGTCGAAGCGGTCGCCGCCAACGCGGACAGATTCGGCATAAACCACACCGTTCAGCGAGATCAGGGCGATTTCGGTAGTACCACCACCGATATCGACGACCATCGAACCGCGCGCTTCCTCTACCGGCAGGCCGGCACCGATCGCAGCAGCCATTGGCTCTTCGATCAGGAACACTTCACGAGCACCGGCACCAAGGGCCGATTCACGGATGGCACGACGCTCAACCTGGGTGGATTTGCATGGAACGCAGATCAGCACTCGAGGGCTTTGCTGCAGATAGCTGTTTTCGTGAACCTTGTTAATAAAGTATTGCAGCATCTTTTCGCAGACGCTGAAGTCGGCGATCACGCCGTCTTTCATCGGACGAATGGCAGCAATGTTGCCCGGCGTACGGCCGAGCATGCGCTTCGCTTCGGTGCCGACAGCAACGACACTTGTCGGGTTACCGTGTGGCCGAATGGCCACAACCGCTGGCTCATTCAGGACGATACCGCGCTCGCGCACGTAAATAAGGGTGTTGGCAGTGCCCAGGTCAATGGAAAGATCGCTGGAAAC
>NZ_JBIUXX010000052.1:0-43466 GCF_044744235.1 Pseudomonas sp. NPDC087346 | reverse complement strand
GCGTGTCGAGCAGGCCCGCGCGGGAAACGTCCTCGCCCAGTTGGCCGAGAATCGCGGTGTAATTCTGTTCCAGGGACATGAAACTACCTGTGGGGATTTTCGCAAAGGACAAGGGTACGGTGGCGGACACAACCCTGCAAGTTCGGTGTGACGGCTTTACTCGTCGCGACCTTCCATCATGGTGCGTTTAAGTATCACGTAAACCGCGCCGGCACCGCCGTGCTTGGCCTGGCACGAGCAGAAGCCGAGCACCTGCGCATGTTGGCGCAGCCAGGTGTTGACGTGGCTTTTGATCATCGGGCGCTTGCCGTCCAGCCGCACAGCCTTGCCGTGGGTGACGCGTACGCAGCGGATTTCGAATTTGGTCGCTTCGGCGAGAAATGCCCAAAGGGTCTCGCGGGCCTTTTCGACGCTCATGCCGTGCAGGTCGAGGCTGCCTTCGAACGGAATCTGGCCGACCTTGAGCTTGCGCATCTGGCTTTCCTGAACCCCGTCGCGGGCCCACATCAACTCGTCTTCCGGGCCGACGTCGATCACGAACTGATCGGACAGACCATCAACGGTGGTGGTTTCAGTGCGCACGGTCGCGGACTGGCGCAGTTTGGCGATCTGGGCGCGGTCAGCCTTGGGTTTGCCGGTGTCGGCGCGGTCGTGCTTGATCGGCTTGACGCCTTGGATCGCACTTTTGAACAGGGAAAAATCGTCGTCTTGCATGTCAGCCTCCGCGAAGGGCGGCCAGTTTACCCAAGTCGACACAAAACGGCCCGGCAAAAAGCCAGGCCGTTGAGTCAGTCGTGTTTTTTCATCAGATGCGGGGACATGTTCAGTTCCCGCGATTGCCGTGCGCGACGGCGGCAACGACGCCACAGGGCGACGCCGAAGTACAGAAACAACAAGCCGACCGCCAGAATGATTGCCGAACCGAGCGGTGTTGCGTTCAAGTCGCCGAGCGCGGGAGGGCGCCCCAGCAGGCTGGCGGCTCCGGCCATCGCCAGCAGCACACCGAACGTCGCCAGAATGGCGGCGATCATTGCGCCGAATCGAAAACGCCAGTTGCTTTGGCCTTTGGGCCGCAAGCGGCGAGCGTCAAATCCATCGGATAACTTCATTCCGACCTTCCTCAATGGTATCGGCCCTTCGACCGGGAGTTGACCGGGTTGTTCCTGAGGCTAAGGCAATTGCAGCAAATGAGAGGCTTTTGCGGATGAGCGGCGGTGTAAGCCGCTCATCAGAGCTCGACCGGTGCGAACGATCAGATCAGATCTTGAGTCAGGGCGAGGGTGGCGAAGTTATCGGCCATGATCGCCATTTCGGCTTCCTGTACCAGTTCCGCGCTGATCACCCGGCCCTTGAACGGCAGGTCACGGGTCGCGCAGGCGTCTTCAACCAGCGTGCAACGGAAACCCAGGTTCTTCGCCGCGCGCACGGTGGTGCTGACGCTGGAGTGGCTCATGAAACCGCAGACGATCAGATCCAGCGAACCAAGGTTTTGCAGACGGTCCAGCAGCTCGGTGCCGTGGAAGGCACTCGGCAGCAGTTTGCCGATGATGGTTTCGTCGCCCTGCGGTTCCAGGCCCGGGATGAACTCTCCGCGCTCGCCTTGCGGATCGAACAGACCACCGACGGTGCCGAGATGGCGCACGTGCACGATCGGCCGACCGGCTGCACGGGCCGCGGCGACCAGTTGTTTGATGTTCGCGACGGCCGCATCCATGCCGCTCAGGGCCAGCGGGCCACTGAGATATTCTTTCTGGGCATCGATGATGACCACAGTGGCATGGCTCAGTGTGGCTGCTGCATAACCGCGGCCGCTGAGTTGAAACATCGTTTTTGGAACGGACATTCGGGGGCTCCTTGGGGTGGGGCTTTTGCGACATTGTCCTCTGGCTGAGCGGTTCTGTGAATCGCTACCATCGTAGGCACCGTCGTTACTGGCGTGCAGCCATGTCAAGTTACACTTTATGTTGAAAAGCTGATGCAAAAATCAGAAAACTCCCACTGCCACCACTATGTTTTTCCCGCGTCGTCGTGGCGCGTTTTGGCTGGTAGAATCGCCAGTCGTTTTTTCTGGAGTTTTGCGCCGTGATCACTTCCCGCCTTCGCACCCTGCGTGACAATATCCGTTGGGCCGTCAGCCGCTTCCATGGGGAGGATCTGTTTTTCGGCCATGGCACCGACAACGCCTGGGACGAAGCCCGGCAATTGGTACTGGGTGCGTTGCACCTGCCGTGGGAAATCAACGACAGCTACCTCGACTGCGCGCTGGAAGACGACGAACTGGTCAACCTGCAACGCCTGCTCAAGCGCCGCATCGAAGAACGCATTCCGACCGCGTACCTGCTGGGCGAGGCGTGGTTCTGTGGCATGTCGTTCATCGTTGATGAACGCGTACTGATCCCGCGTTCGCCGATTGGCGAGCTGATCGAAAACCGCTTTGCGCCGTGGATCGGCAGCGAGCCTGCGCGGATTCTCGATCTGTGCACCGGCTCCGGTTGCATCGGCATCGCTTGCGCCTACGAGTTCCAGAACGCCGAAGTGGTGCTGGCGGATCTGTCGTTTGAAGCGCTGGAAGTGGCCAACCAGAACATCGAGCGTCATGGCGTCGATGAGCGTGTTTACACGGTGCAGGGCGATGGCTTTGATGGTTTGCCGGGTCAGCGTTTCGACCTGATCGTGTCGAACCCGCCTTACGTCGATGCCGAGGATTTCGCCGACATGCCGGACGAATACCAGCATGAACCGGAGCTGGGCCTGGCCTGCGGTGATGACGGTTTGAACCTGGTACGCCGGATGCTCGCCGAAGCGGCGGATCATCTGACCGAGAAGGGTTTGCTGATTGTCGAAGTGGGCAACAGCCAGGTGCACGTTGATGCGTTGTACCCGGAAGTCGACTTCGCCTGGCTGGAGTTCAAGCGCGGCGGGCATGGCGTGTTCATGCTGACCGCCGAACAGTGCCGCAACCATCAGGCCCTGTTCGCTTCCCGCATGTAACCCTAAAAGCATCGCGGGCAAGCCACGCTCCCACAGATTCTATGTGTGCCGCAGTATTCGGGCACTACACAAATCCTGTGGGAGCGTGGCTTGCCCGCGATGGGGTCGCCTCGGTCTAAAACTTTACCGGTGCGTAGCAATCCAGATCAGCAACCCGGCCTGAAACACCGCAAACGCCACCAGACAGGTAATGGTAAAGCGCAGCCCAGCGTCTTCACGCTTGAACTTGCTGACCTTGTCTTCCTGCTTCTTCAGCTTCACTTCCTGCTCGGCCAGATTCTGCTCAGCCTGTTGCAGCATCTGCGCGGCTTCGAGAATCTCGACGATCTGCAGCTTTTCGCTGTTCCAGTCACCGAGCAAGTCACCGACCTGCACTTCCTTGACGCTGCCCTTCAAATGCTGGGCATCGGCGTAGACCACGTCAAAACCGTGAACTCGCAGAAAGTGATCACGACGCAGACGGGTGTCTTCGTTCAGCGCGTCCTTGTTGTTCAAGTCCATGCCGTCGACGGTGTAGGCGGGCCAGCGCTTTTTCGCCCAAGTGATGCCTTGAGCAGCCATGAAGCGGCCGATGCCACGGTTCATTGGCTCGATCTGCAAGCCGCTGTCCGGGCCGAAATGCACGCGCTTGGTGGCGTGATCGACCCACACATCAAGAATATTCTGTTCTTTGCGCACACGCTGGCCGGGCAACTTGATCGCCATGCGCATCAGGCTGCGTTCTTTGCTGGTGCGCTCGGCGTAACCGAACTCGACAAAGCGCAGCGGCCGGCCGCCGGTATTGCGGTCGGTCTGCAGCGGGGCCAGGCGGAGCATCTTGTGGTGCTCGACGTGGACATCCGCCCACGGCAGCTCGACCGCTGGCGGTGCGTCTTTTTCAGCGGTGGTGTCGGGTGAAGTCGGGGTATCAGTCATAACGGCGAGATCCTGTCCAAGCCCTGCTTGCCGCCAGCTGTTGCGCTGGCGACAAAGGCTTATCGGCCGTTTTCTTCAGGACTGGAGGGCAAACCTCGGTTAACGGGTGTGAAGTCCGTCAATAAACTCAAGAATTCGGCTGCCCAGTTCCGCCGCCAACGGCAAATTCGGGTCCTTGTACGAGGCCATTTGCCGTTTCACGTCGGCGGGGACGATGCGCATGACGTGGTTCATGCCTTCGATCACGGCCAGTTGAGCATCGGGTTTGGCGGCTTTCAGCGCCTGCGCATCACCGACTTCGACCTGCATGTCGTTGCTGCCCTGAACGATCAGCGCCGGCATCTTCAGTTGCGCGAAGGCCTTGGCCGGGTTCTGCCGGAACAGCGAAATCAGATACGGCTGCACACTCGGCCGGAAAATCGTCTGCAACGGCGCCGGCACATTGTCATCGGTGTGGCCGGCCTTGAGACTGTCGAGCAGCTCATTGCTGCGCTGCATCAGCGGCGGCGGCAGGCTACGGGCCAATTGTTCGCGGATCACCTGATCGACCGGGCGGGCACTGCCGGACAAAGAAATCACCGCCGCCGCATCGGCACCCGGCGCCGCCAGCGTGGCAATCAGCGCGCCTTCACTGTGGCCGAGCAAAATCAGCGAGCCGAAACGCGGGTCAGCCTTGAGCTTGCGCGCCCAGGCCTGAGCATCGGCGACGTAGGCTTCGACCGACAGATTGCGCTCATCCGGCGTCGCAGCAAGGCTCGCGGCCACGCCACGCTTGTCGTAACGCACGCTGGCGACGTTGTGTTTGGCCAGCACCCAGGCCAGACGCTTGAGGCTGTCGTTGCGCCCGCCGTCCGGGTTGTTGCCGTCACGATCTGTAGGACCAGAGCCGGAAATGATCAGGACAACCGGCACCGGGTTGTCAGATTTTGGCAGCAGCAGCGAACCAAAAAGCTCACCAGTACCTGTATCCAAAGTCATCGGACGTTGCAGGACGGTGGCATGGGCAAAACCGGTAAACAGGGTAAGACTCAAGATCAGAACTCGCAGCATCATCACGCCATCATTCGCCAAGGTGCCGGTTGGACTCACCAACACCACTAAGGTTCGAGGATGAACTAGTCGGTTAGCCTGCGTATACTGGCGCGCAATACGAATTTGGGTTTGATTTCACGGAGCGTCCTGCATGTCCGGCAATACCTACGGCAAGTTGTTCACTGTCACCACCGCGGGCGAAAGCCATGGTCCGGCGTTGGTCGCCATTGTCGACGGCTGCCCGCCGGGCCTGGAAATCTCGCTCGAAGACTTGCAGCGCGACCTTGATCGCCGCAAGCCAGGCACCAGCCGCCACACTACCCAGCGCCAGGAAGCCGACGAAGTCGAAATCCTCTCCGGCGTGTTCGAAGGGCGCACCACCGGTTGCTCCATCGGGCTGCTGATCCGCAACACCGATCAGAAGTCCAAGGACTACTCGGCGATCAAAGACCTGTTCCGTCCGGCCCACGCCGATTACACCTACCACCACAAATACGGCGAGCGCGACTATCGCGGCGGTGGCCGCAGCTCGGCCCGTGAAACCGCAATGCGCGTGGCGGCCGGTGCGATTGCCAAGAAGTACCTGGCGACCCAGGGCATCGTCATTCGCGGTTACATGAGCCAGCTCGGCCCGATTGAAATCCCGTTCAAGACCTGGGATTCGGTCGAAGACAATGCGTTTTTCAGCCCTGATCCGGACAAAGTCCCGGAGCTGGAAGCCTACATGGACCAACTGCGTCGCGATCAGGACTCGGTCGGGGCGAAGATCACCGTGGTTGCAGAAGGTGTGATGCCGGGGCTCGGCGAGCCGATTTTCGACCGTCTCGACGCTGAACTGGCCCACGCGCTGATGAGCATCAACGCGGTGAAAGGCGTGGAAATCGGCGCCGGTTTCGCCAGCGTCGCCCAACGCGGCACCGAGCATCGCGACGAAATGACTCCGGAAGGTTTCCTCAGCAACAACGCTGGCGGCATCCTCGGCGGCATTTCCTCCGGTCAGCCGATCGTTGCGCATCTGGCCCTGAAACCGACGTCGAGCATCACCACGCCGGGCCGCTCGATCGACATCCACGGCAACCCGGTGGACGTGATCACCAAGGGGCGTCACGACCCGTGTGTCGGCATCCGCGCCACGCCGATTGCCGAAGCGATGATGGCCATCGTGTTGATGGATCATCTGCTGCGTCACCGTGGGCAGAACGCCGATGTGCGCGTGAGCACTCCGGTGCTGGGTCAGCTTTAATGGCAAACCCTAAAGCCGCTGCGGCATAACCGGCGTGGCGGCGCTCCCTTACTGGCGGCTGTCCAGTTTCTACCTGTTCTATTTCGCCTTGCTCGGCTCGACGGCGCCGTTTCTGGCGCTGTACTTCGATCACCTCGGATTCAGCGCCGCACGCATCGGCGAGCTGGTGGCGATACCGATGCTGATGCGCTGCGTGGCGCCGAACATCTGGGGCTGGCTCGGCGATTACACCGGTAAACGGCTGGCCATCGTGCGTTTCGGCGCGGTGTGCACGTTGCTGACGTTTTCGCTGATTTTCGTCAGCAAGACCTACGCCTGGCTGGCGATGGTCATGGCCTTGCACGCCTTCTTCTGGCACGCCGTGCTGCCGCAATTCGAAGTCATCACCCTTGCGCATTTAAACGGGCAAACCTCGCGTTACAGCCAGATTCGTCTGTGGGGCTCGATTGGTTTCATCATCACCGTGGTAGTCCTTGGGCGCCTGTTCGAATGGTTGAGCCTCGATATTTACCCGGCGGCGCTAGTGCTGATCATGGCCGGCATTGTGCTGAGCAGTCTGTGGGTGCCGAACGCGCAACCGGCGCAGGGCAATCGGCCGACGGGCGAGGGCTTCCTTAAACAGCTGCGCAGTCCCGGCGTGCTGGCGTTTTACGGCTGCGTCGCGCTGATGCAGATGAGCCACGGCCCGTATTACACATTTCTGACCTTGCACCTTGAACGACTCGGCTACAGTCGCGGCGTGATCGGCATGCTCTGGGCGGTCGGTGTGGTCGCCGAAGTGTTGATGTTCATGGCCATGAGCCGGATTCTGGCGCGCTTTTCCCTGCGTCGGGTGCTGATGGTCAGTTTCCTGCTGGCAGCGCTGCGCTGGTTGCTGCTAGGTTCATTCGCTGAATTTCTTTGGGTGCTGCTGTTTGCCCAAGTGCTGCACGCCGCCACATTCGGCAGTTTTCATGCTTCTGCCATCCAGTTCGTGCAACGTAGCTTCGGTGCGCGCCAGCAAGGGCAGGGTCAGGCGTTGTACGCTGCGCTGGCCGGTACCGGTGGCGCATTGGGCGCGTTGTATTCCGGTTACAGCTGGAATGCCCTCGGCGCGACATTGACCTTTAGTATTGCCAGTCTCGCAGCGCTCGCTGCTGCCGTTATCATTGCCACCCGAATGCAAGAGGACAGGCCATGAGCCTTACGCGTGAACAGCTTGCCCAGCAGATCATCGACGCCGGGCGTTTTTTATATGGTCGCGGCTGGTCGCCGGCCACCAGCAGCAATTATTCGACGCGCCTGTCGCCGAGCGAAGCGTTGCTGACCGTGTCCGGCAAGCACAAAGGCCAGTTGGGTCTGGACGATGTGCTGGCCACCGATTTGTCCGGCAATAGTCTGGAACCGGGCAAAAGGCCCTCCGCCGAAACCCTGCTGCACACTCAGCTGTATAGCTGGCGCCCGGAGATCGGTGCGGTGTTGCACACCCATTCTGTGAACGCCACGGTGCTGTCGCGCCTGACCCCGGAAGACTTCATCGAATTCGAAGACTACGAACTGCAAAAAGCCTTCAGCGGCGTTTCGACCCACGAATCCCGGGTGCGCGTGCCGATTTTCGACAACGATCAGGACATTGCGCGCCTCGCCGCCAAGGTGCAGCCTTGGCTCGAAGCCCATCCCGATTGCGTCGGATATCTGATCCGTGGCCACGGCCTCTACACCTGGGGCGCGCAGATGAACGACGCGCTGCGGCAGATCGAGGCCTTCGAATTCCTGTTTGAATGCGAGTTGAAAACCCGCAGCGTCATGAACCGCCAAGGCTGACTTCACCAGAAGTAGCCCATTTGCCTGATGAAATGCTGTGCCCGACCGGTCTCAAAGAACCGGACGGCAAGGCCGATACCGAGGAATTGCCCCAATGAGCAGCCTGTCCGTCTATCACGTTTCCAGCCCCGACATTCCGAACAAGGTGCTGACCCATCTCGAAGACATCGCCTCGACGCTGGCCGAGCAGGGCGTGCGTTTCGACCGCTGGCAAGCCGCCGCGAAGATCCAGCCCGGCGCCAGTCAGGAAGAAGTGATCAGCGCTTATAAAGAGCAGATCGACAAGCTGATGACCGAGCGTGGCTACATCACTGTCGATGTCATCAGCCTCAACAGCGATCATCCGCAAAAAGCCGAGTTGCGCGCCAAGTTCCTCGAAGAACACCGCCATGGTGAAGACGAAGTACGATTTTTCGTCGCTGGCCGTGGGCTGTTTACCCTGCACATCGACGATTACGTCTACGCGGTACTTTGCGAGAAGAACGATCTGATCTCGGTCCCGGCCGGCACCAAACACTGGTTCGACATGGGCGAGCATCCGCATTTCGTGGCGATTCGTCTGTTCAACAACCCTGACGGCTGGGTTGCCAACTTCACCGGCGAAGACATCGCCGGCCGCTTCCCGCGTCTGGAGGACTGAGCCGATGTCGATCAAAGTCATCCTCACCGACATCGAAGGCACCACCAGCGCGGTGAGTTTCGTCTTCGACGTGCTGTTTCCCTACGCCGCCAAATACTTGCCGGACTTCGTTCGCCAGAACGCCGACCGCGCCGATGTTGCTGCGCAGATCGAAGCCGTGCGCCGTGACAGCAATGAGCCGCAGGCTGATGTTGAACGCGTCGTTGAAATTCTCCTGAACTGGATCGCCGAAGACCGCAAAGCCACGCCGCTCAAGGCATTGCAGGGCATGGTCTGGGAGCAGGGTTATCAGGCGGGGCAGTTGAAGGGGCACGTTTATCCGGATGCCGTTGAAGCGCTGAAGCGCTGGCATCAGGCCGGTTATCAACTGTTTGTGTATTCGTCCGGCTCGATCCAGGCGCAGAAACTGATTTTCGGCTGCTCGGAAGCAGGCGATCTGACGCCGTTGTTCAGCGGCTACTTCGACACCACCTCAGGGCCCAAGCGCGAGGCGCAGTCCTACAGCAACATCCAACAAGCCATCGGCGTTGAACCGGCGCAGATCCTGTTCCTTTCGGACATCGTCGAAGAACTCGACGCAGCCCAAGCAGCCGGCCTGCAAACCTGCGGCCTGGCCCGTGAAGGCGGCGAGCTGCAAGGCCACGTAACCGTCGACAGCTTCACCGGCATCGAACCAGAAGCCTTTTAATCCACATAAATCAAATGTGGGAGCCAGCCTGCTGGCGATAGCGGTAATTCCTATAAACAGATGTTGCCTGACCCACCGCAATCGCCAGCAGGCTGGCTCCCACAGGGTTTTGTATCAGCCACAAAAAACAGGCCGTGAAGCTTTCGCTCCACGGCCTGTTTTGTTTAACGTGTCTGTCTTATGCCGAATGATAGGTCGGCAGAGCAAAACGCTGTTGGCTTTGCAGCATGCCGATCTGCGGCAATTCGCTGGCTTGTTCAGCCAGGTCACGGCGGATCGCGCTGATTGCCCACGACAGTTGATCGCCGGCATGCATTTGCTGATAGGTCAGTGCGCGTTTAAACACTTTGCCGTCGCTGCTGCGCAGGGTCAGCAGAATCCCGCCATCGGGGCGTGGGGCAGTGGTGACGTCGAAGTTGGAGAACAGGGAGGTAAATTTTTCTTGGATCAGGCTCATGTCTTTCAGCTCCGTATGCACTTGAATGGCAAGCATGCAGAGGAGGTTGCAGCGTTTGTGCCAGCATTCGAATTTAAATAAAACGTTATAAAACAACGAGTTATAAAATTCGTTAATTTCGCTGCTCGTGCAATCTGCATGAATGGCCATCGTGCATCCTGCATTTTGCGGGATCGTTGTCGATTCAACGGAACCAATCGACAACGCCACGATCCTCGCCACGCCTCAAGGATTGGCGGATACAAAACATTGCAAAAACCGCGTGTACAGCCCGAGAAGCGCTGACGTATTTTCGACCTCGACCTTCGTTGCCAAACGCCGGTTGCGTCAGCCAATTGCCCGACAATAAAAAAACCGGCCAGCACGTCATGGCCGAACGGGGAACCGCCATGAGTCACGCGCCAAGCGACACGATTACCTGGAGCATGATGCTCCGCAAACTGCCGATGATCGCCAAAGCCATCCCACGGGTGGTCAAGGGCATGAAAGTCGCCAACGTCACGGACCCGACCCAAACGTGTGGCCTCGGCTGGACATTCGAACAAGCGACCCTGCGCAATCCCGATGGCCCGGCGTTATTGCAGGGCGAGGTGCTACTGAGCTATTCGCAGGTCAATCAATGGGCCAATCGCATCGCCCACTATCTGGTCGAGCAGGGCATTGGCAAAGGCGACGTGGTCGCAGTGTTCATCGAGAATCGCCCGGAACTGCTGGTGACGATTCTGGCGCTGGCCAAGGTCGGCGCGGTCAGTGCGTTGCTCAACACTTCGCAGACCCGCGATACGCTGATCCACAGCGTGAACCTGGTAGCGCCAGTGGCGATTGTCGTCGGTGAAGAGTTGCTGCCGGCGTTTGCCGCTGTGCGCGAGCAAGTGTCGATTGCGCCGCAGCGTTGCTGGTTTGTCGCCGATCAGGACACCTACAGCCACCCGGGGATTGCCCCCGAGGGTTACGTCAATCTGATCAGCGCCAGTGCTGATGCTTCCGGGGAAAATCCGCCAAGCAGTCAGCAGATTTTCTTCGACGATCCCTGTTTTTACATCTACACCTCCGGCACTACCGGCCTGCCCAAGGCTGGCGTGTTCAAGCATGGGCGCTGGATGCGCAGTTCGGCGAGCTTCGGCATGATCGCCCTCGATATGCGTCCCGAAGACGTCGTTTATTGCACCTTGCCGCTGTATCACGCCACCGGCCTTTGCGTGTGCTGGGGCTCGGCGATCAATGGGGCATCAGGGTTTGCGATCCGCCGCAAATTCAGCGCCAGTCAGTTCTGGAGCGACGTACGCCGCTACCGGGCGACCACCATCGGTTATGTCGGCGAACTGTGCCGCTATCTGGTGGACCAACCGCGCAGCGCCGATGACAGCCGTCACGACGTGCGCAAGATGATCGGCAATGGCCTGCGCCCCGGCGCCTGGGCCGAGTTCAAGACGCGTTTTGCGGTCGATCACATCTGCGAGTTGTACGCGGCGAGTGACGGCAATATCGGTTTCACCAACATCCTCAACTTCGATAACACCATCGGTTTTTCGCTGATGGCCTGGGAGTTGGTGGCCTACGACCATGACAGCGGGGAACCGCTGCGCAGCGCCGATGGATTCATGCGCAAGGTCGACAAGGGTGAGCAGGGCCTGTTGCTGGCGCGGATCGATGAAAAGGCACCGCTCGACGGTTACACCGATCCGCAGAAGACTGCCAAGGTCGTGCTGCACGATGTGTTCGTCAACGGCGACCGCTTCTTCAATACCGGTGATCTGCTGCGCAATATCGGTTTCGGTCATGCGCAATTTGTTGATCGCCTGGGCGACACCTACCGCTGGAAGGGCGAAAACGTCTCGACCACCGAAGTCGAAAACCTGCTGCTGCAACATCCGCATATCTCCGAAGCCGTGGCTTACGGCGTGGAGGTTCGCAACACCAACGGGCGTGCTGGCATGGCCGCGATCACTCCCGCCGAATCCCTTGCAACCCTGGATTTCGCTGAACTGCTGACCTTCGCCCGCGAGCGCATGCCAGCCTATGCAGTGCCGTTGTTCCTGAGGGTCAAGGTGAAAATGGAAACCACCGGCACCTTCAAATATCAGAAAACACGACTGAAAAGCGAAGGCTTCGACCCCGGGCAGACGGGCGATGATCCGATCTACGCGTGGTTGCCCGGCAGTCAGACGTATGTGCAGGTCACCGATCAGGTTTTGGCTGAAATACATCAAGGCAAGTACCGTTATTGATTCTGGCTATCGGTGATTTTTAGAAAAAGGGGGTGACAGCTTTCGTCTCGCTCGGGAAACTGTCGGCATTTCCGATTGACCGAAAGTGGAGTTGCCCCATGTCCGAACAAAGCCGCCAGATGACCCCTGAAGAAGCCGCCGAATTCAGCGAGCAGGTTTTCAACAAGGCACGCGACGGTGATGCGCAGATGCTTGATCGCCTGGTCAGCGCCGGTCTGCCGGTGAATCTGAAAAACAGCAAGGGCGATACCTTGCTGATGCTCGCCAGCTATTACGGCCACATCGACGCGGTAAACGTGTTGCTCAAGCACAAGGCTGATCCAGAGCAGCGCAATGGCAATGGCCAGAGCCCGATTGCCGGTGCGGCGTTCAAAGGTGATCTGGCGGTGGTCAAGGCACTGGTTGAGGCCGGCGCTGAAATCGAAGGCTCGTCGTTCGATGGTCGCACCGCGCTGATGATGGCGGCGATGTTCAACCGCGTTGAAATCGTCGATTACCTGATCAGCAAGGGTGCCAATCCGCAAGCCAAAGACGCCAATGGCGTGACCGCGCTGGACGCTGCCCGCACCATGGGCGCTGTCGATACCACGGCGCAGCTTGAAAAACTGCTCGGTTAATCAGGTCAAAAGATCGCAGCCTGCGGCAGCTCCTACATTGACTGTGTTCGCCGGCCATTTTGCGGATGAACGCTGAACCCGTAGGAGCTGCCGAAGGCTGCGATCTTTTGCTTTTCTGCGCTATCCTTCGCGCCCTCAAAACTCCCATCGCCACAGGATCTGCCCCATGAAAGCTGCACTCGTCGAACTCATCAGCAAAATCAGCTCCGGCTGCATGGGCGAGGACGAGATCCTGAAGGTCGCTGACGAAGCGGCGCAGGCCTACGCCGATACCGACGCTTTTCTGGCCGCCAATCCGGACATCAACTACGACGAAACTTTCCCGATTCCATTGGGCGAGTGGGTCGTGGTCGGCAGCCTGCCGGAAACCGTGCTGTTCCAGGCCGACACCTACGTTGACCTGTTTGCGCAGATCGTTGCTTCGTTCGGCCCCGGTGTCGATTTCAACCTCAAGCCCAAGCAACTGGCCAAGACCGAAGCGCTGACTGCGCTCAACCGCATTCAGGTGCAGATGAGCAGCATGAACAAGGAAAATGGCGGTTACACGCTGATGAACTTCAGCCAGTTGCTCGACGATGAGCTGCAAATGGTGCTGGTCTTCGGCAACGATATTCCGCGTGTGCTGGAGTTGTGTGCCCAAGTCGGCATCACCGCTGCGCCGGCGCTGGAAGCCTTGAAGATCGCGATTCACGTCTGAACACAATAAAAGGGAACCCTGCTCAGGCCCGTCTATCCTAAGAGTGGATGCCACTACTCTGGAGCGACACCATGGGTTCCACGTTCAACGGTCTGATCGGCCTGATCATTCTTGCCCTCGATATCTGGGCCATCATCAATGTGCTGAAAAGCGGCGCCGAAACCGGGATGAAAATCCTCTGGGTACTGCTGATCATCCTCCTGCCAGTGCTGGGCCTGATCATCTGGGCCATCGCCGGGCCGCGGGGCAACGTCCGGATCTGACGCGATCTCCAGAACCCTGCAATACCCCTGTAGGAGTGAGCCTGCTCGCGATAGCGGAATATCAGTCAAAAACACATCGACTGGTAGATAGCTATCGCGAGCAGGCTCACTCCTACAAGGGATTGTGGTTTGCCGATCAACAGAGGTTCGACCTGTCATCTTGCGCAACGTAGAATGCGCGCCTTTCCCGGGCAATCTGCACCACGATCGGCGCCCGCGCATTCATCGGAGCACTTCACCATGACCGTCAACAAAACCAGCGAGTACCTGGAAACCCTCTACGAAGGCTACGGCCAGCGTTTTCGCATGGAAAAACTGCTGCACGAAGTGCGCACCGAACACCAGCATCTGGTGATCTTCCAGAACCCGCGCATGGGCCGGGTAATGGCGCTGGACGGCGTGATCCAGACCACCGAAGCCGACGAATTCATCTACCACGAAATGCTCACCCATGTGCCGATCCTCGCCCACGGCAGCGCCAAGCGCGTGCTGATCATCGGCGGCGGTGACGGCGGTATGCTGCGTGAAGTGACCAAACACGCAGGTGTCGAACACATCACCATGGTCGAGATCGACGGCACCGTGGTCGACATGTGCAAAGAGTTCCTGCCGAACCACTCCAAGGGCGCCTACGACGATCCACGTCTGAACCTGGTGATCGACGACGGCATGCGTTTCGTCGCCACCACCACTGAAAAATTCGACGTGATCATTTCCGACTCCACCGACCCGATTGGTCCGGGTGAAGTGCTGTTTTCGGAAAACTTCTACCAGGCCTGCCACCGCTGCCTGAACGAAGGCGGGATTCTGGTAACCCAGAACGGCACGCCGTTCATGCAGATCGACGAAGTCAAAACCACCGCCGGTCGCCTGCGCAGCCTGTTCCCGGACTGGCACTTCTATCAGGCGGCCGTGCCGACCTACATTGGCGGTTCGATGACTTTTGCCTGGGGCTCGACCAACCCTGCCTACCGCAAACTGAGCCGTGAAACCCTGCAGCAGCGCTTCATCGGCAGCGGCATCGTCACGCGCTACTACAACCCGGAAATCCACATCGGCGCGTTCGCTCTGCCGCAGTACGTGCTGCAAGCGATCAACAAGCCAAGCAACGACTGAAAAAACGCATTTCCCCTGTAGGAGCTGCCGCAGGCTGCGATCTTTTGATCTTGCTTTTAAAGATCAAAAGATCGCAGCCTGCGGCAGCTCCTACATGTGATTTTTTTCATCTTCGGCCGCTGTAATCCTTTTGAACCAACTCTCGCTATTCAAAGTCGAGATATAGGTAAGCCCATCTACGGGTTTGATCGAGGAGGCACCGATGCAAAAGTGGAAAGTCACTTTCGTGGACGATCATGGTGAAACGATCAATGAAGTCTTCGAGTGCGAGGAATGCCCGAACCATGAGCAGGCCGCCAAACTCATCAAAGGCCGGCTGCTTCCCGTTGCCGCCGAACTGGACCTGAACGATCTGGAAGGGCGCACCGCCGATGCTGGCGTGAAAAGCCTGAAAACCCAGAACAGCATCGAAATCCGCAGTATCACTCCCGTCTGAAATTCTTCCGATTATCTTCAGCTCCAGACCTTGGCAGCGGCTCTATCTTGAGGCTACTCTGCAATCGAGATCAGCGAACGGATCGCTAAGGTCTGGTCTTGTCAGCTACATGCTTGCTTCCCGCCGACAACACGGTTGTCGTAGCGCCCTGGTCAATCGACCCGGTGCAGGGAATACGGAAAGTCTATCCATCTATGCGAGGGGGACGATTCATGAGCACAGCCTATCAAGAAGACATCAGCACCCACGTGCTGCGCCGCATGAAAGAAGGCGGTTTCGATTTTTCCCGGTTCCATCCCATCGAGTTCTACGCCATTTTCCCGGACGAGGAGCGGGCGCGCATAGCAGCAGGCAAATTTCGCGGTGAATCCATCAATGCTCAGGTCAGCGTGCGCGACGACGGCGCGTGGGCCCTGGAGCTAAGCAAGGTGATGTACGCGACCTACGACGACATCGGCGATTTCGAGCAGGGCTTCTCCGCCGTGGTCGAGCCGTTGGGCGGCATTATTGAGGGCTGGGGTGTCAAGCAGGAGGTGCGCAACCGCCATCGCCTGAACTGACTCAGTGTGTGGATGAACAACGGCTGGCCTTCGGGTCGGCCGTTGTCGTTTTTCAAGCGCAAAAAAAAGCCACCTGGGCAGGTGGCTAAAGGGAAGAGCGATTGAGCTGACAACTCCTGCAATGAAGTTTCCAGCAGATGTGCGGATTATCCGCAGCCAACGGCGAGCAGTGAAATCAACTCTGACTATGCTGGTGATAGGCGATTGCACTGCGTCGCAATGAGGCGGGGGCGGTCTGGTTGGGGCATTGGCCGCACAGGAATGGTGCGGTGCCAGCGACGTGATTATCCAACCGATTGAAATCAAAGCGTTTCTGCCGATGGCACGGGCCTTGCGATGGTCTGGATGTCCGGGTGACAAGGAGTACGGCATGATCCGCACCTATTTTGATGAGATGTACGACGCTGGCGGCCAGGTCCGCCCGCATTATCGGGAGTTTGCCCGTTGGCTTGCCGAGACGCCTGACGAGCTTCTCGCCCAACGGCGACGCGAGGCCGATCTGCTGTTTCATCGCGCCGGGATTACCTTCACGCTCTACGGAGACGAGCAGGGCACAGAGCGCCTGATTCCTTTCGATACCATTCCGCGCAGCATTCCTGCCAGCGAGTGGCGGATCGTCGAGCGCGGCTGCATCCAGCGGGTCAAGGCGTTGAACATGTTTCTCGCCGACCTCTATCACGAGCAGCGCATCATCAAGGCCGGGATCATTCCGGCTGAGCAGGTGCTGGCCAACGAGCAATATCAGTTGGCGATGCAAGGGCTGGATCTGCACCGCGATATCTATTCACATATTTCCGGCGTCGATCTGGTGCGCGATGGCGACGGCACGTATTACGTGCTCGAAGACAACCTGCGCACCCCGAGCGGCGTGAGCTACATGCTCGAAGACCGCAAGATGATGATGCGCCTGTTCCCCGAGCTGTTCGCCGCTCAGCGCATCGCGCCTATCGACCATTATCCGAACCTGTTGCTCGACACCCTGAAAAGCTCCAGCCCGATTGATGATCCGAGCGTGGTGGTGCTGACGCCCGGGCGCTTCAACAGCGCGTTTTTCGAGCATGCCTTTCTCGCACGAGAAATGGGCGTTGAGCTGGTCGAGGGGGCGGACTTGTTCGTGCGTGACGACAAGGTCTTCATGCGTACCACCGACGGCCCGAAATCGGTCGATGTGATTTACCGTCGCCTCGACGACGCCTTCCTCGATCCGCTGGCGTTCAATCCGGATTCAATGTTGGGCGTGCCGGGGCTGCTGTCGTCCTATCGCTCCGGCAACGTGGTGCTGGCGAACGCCATCGGCACTGGTGTCGCCGACGACAAATCGGTGTACCCGTTTGTCACCGACATGATCCGTTTCTACCTCGACGAAGAGCCGATCCTGAAGAACGTGCCGACCTGGCAGTGCCGCAATCCGTCTGAACTTTCCCACGTGCTGGCCAATCTTCCAGATCTGGTAGTCAAGGAGACCCAGGGCTCGGGCGGTTACGGAATGCTGGTCGGGCCGGCGTCAACCAAGGCGGAGATCGACGCGTTCCGCGAGCGGATCAAAGCCAAACCCCACGCGTACATCGCGCAACCGACGTTGTCGCTGTCGACCTGTCCGACCTTTGTCGAAAATGGTATTGCGCCGCGCCACATCGACTTGCGCCCGTTCGTGTTGTCGGGTCGCGAAACGCGGGTCGTACCGGGCGGTTTGACCCGGGTCGCGCTGCGTGAAGGCTCTCTGGTGGTGAATTCATCCCAGGGTGGCGGAACCAAGGACACCTGGGTGGTCGAGGATTGAAGGAAGCTTGCCATGTTAAGTAGAACTGCCTCGGATCTGTATTGGATGTCGCGTTATCTGGAGCGGGCGGAAAACCTCGCACGGATGCTCGACGTCAGCTATTCGCTGTCGCTGATGCCGCAAGACGGGCGCGGTGATGGTCTGCACGAACTGGCAATGCCGTTGCTGATTACCGGCACTCTCGACGATTACCTCGAACGCCACGGTGAACTGCACGCCGAACGGCTGCTGCATTTCTTTGCTCTCGATGCCGCCAACCCGGCGAGCATCTACAGCTGTCTGGGTTCGGCGCGGGCCAGTGCGCACGCGGTACGTGGGCGAATCACCGCTGACATGTGGGAAAACATCAATTCCACCTGGCTAGAGATTCGCGGCATCGCGCAGCAGGGCCTCAGTCGTTACGGCATGAGCCGTTTTTGCGAATGGATAAAGGAGCGTTCGCACCTGTTCCGTGGCGCGTCTTACGGCACCATCATGCGTAACGATGCATTTCGCTTCATTCGTCTCGGTACGTTCATCGAGCGTGCGGATAACACCCTACGGCTGCTTGATGCGCGTTACGAAATGGCTGGTGATCAGGCCGAAGCAGTCAGCGACGGCACGGCCCACGCCTACTATCAGTGGAGTGCTTTGCTGCGGGCCTTGTCATCGTTTGAGGCCTACACCGAAATCTACCGCGACGCACCCGGTGCCCGGCATGTCGCCGAACTGCTGCTGTTGCGCGCCGATGTACCGCGTTCGCTAAGGGCTTGCACCGAAGAAATCGACCAGATTCTTGCGCAACTACCGGGCGCCAACGGCCGTCCGGCACAACGGCTCGCCGCCGAAATGGACGCACGCCTGCGCTACACCGGTATCAACGAAATCCTCGAGGAAGGCCTGCACGCCTGGCTGACCGAATTCATCCCGCTGGTGCGCCAATTGGGCAACGCTATTCACAGTTCCTACCTGGAGGCTGCATGAGACTTTCCATAAGCCACGAGACCACCTATCACTATGAAGATCAGGTGCGGGCGAGCATCCAGTACCTGCGACTGACACCCCACGACAGCGAGCGTCAGCATGTGCTGAGCTGGCAACTTGACCTGCCACGCCCGGTGCGTGCGCAACTCGATCCGTTCGGCAATATCCTGCATGTGCTGACCATGGATGAGCCGCACGAGGCGATCATCATTGGTGCTCGCGGTCAGGTCGATATCGACGAATTGCGCGAGGCTGAGCATGAGAGCCAGTCAGCGTTGCCGTTTTTGCGTTTCACCCGACTGACCGAGGCTGACGAGGCTTTACGAGCGTTTGCAGCCAAAACCTGCAAGCAACGTCGCGACCGCTCTGGGCTGATTGATTTGATGCACGGCCTGAATCAGTACATGACCTACACGCCGGGCTCTACCGAAGTCGATACCAGCGCGGCTGAGGCGTTCGCCGGACGTGCAGGCGTTTGTCAGGATCACGCTCATGCGTTTCTGGCCTGCGCACGCAGCCTGGGGATTCCGTCGCGTTATGTATCGGGTTATCTGTACAGCGAGGATTGCGAACACCTGGCCAGTCACGCTTGGGCCGAAGCCTGGCTGGATGACGCCTGGTACAGCTTCGATGTGACCAACGAACTGGCCCGGCCAGAACGACATCTGAAACTGGCGGTAGGTCTGGATTACCTCGATGCCTGCCCGGTACGCGGAATGCGCCGGGGCGGCGGGTGTGAGCAGATGCATGCGAAGGTGTTTGTATCGCCCACCCCGATGCCGGTGATCTCCGTCCAGCAACAGTAAAATCCGGGACACCGCTATCGCTGGCAAGCCAGCTCCCACAGGTAAAGCACCGATCCTGAGTCAACGGTGATCCTGTGGGAGCTGGCTTGCCAGCGAAGAGGCCGGTGAGGGCAACCAAAGGCTCAAACGATCAGGGCCTGACCTTGCGCCCCGTCATGTGCTGCAAATACCCAACCAGCATCTGCAAATCCCCATCCGGCAGCACTTCCTTAGAAAACCCCGGCATCTTCGCCTGCGGCCACTGCCGCAAACTCTGCGGATCGCGAATGTAGCGCTTGAGGAAATCCGCACCAAAATATTCAGTCGGGTTATACGGAATATTCAGATCCGGCCCGAACTGCGCATCTCCCGCGCCGTTCAACCGGTGGCACGCCAGGCAATTCTTCTGAAACAGCGCAAAACCCAGATTCACCGGGTCATCAGCCTTCAGCGTAGCGTCCGGCAGCAGGGCAGGGAAGCGCTCCGCCACTGGCGCCATGCGCTTGATGCTGGCCACTTCGAACGGCCATTGCTCCGGGCTGATATTGCCGGCCTGCGGGTCCGTCCACACCAGATAAAACGGTCCGGCGCTGTGCTTGCCTTCGGAGAGTGGCGGCCACGGGTGAGCGGGGTCTTCAATCGCCAGCCAGGCGCGTGAGCCTGATGTATTGAGCAGCGGCGCAGCAGCCAGTTCGGCGGCAAATCCGTCCAGCGCCACCGCTTGCAGGTGATCGTCGGGATTGATACCGGTCAGCAGCGCAGCCAGAGGCACTGCCCGATAGGTCATGTCCTTCTTGTAGGACACATCATTCTTGATCGTGAGGGTCTGCACCTGAGGATGCTTGAGCAATTCCTCGGTCTGCCAGGTGCGAGTAGTTTCGCCCAACTGCAGATTCAGCTGTGCGGCAGACAAGGGCGAGCTCAACAGCAAAGCCCCAAACACCATGAGCGCTTTCAAATGATCGCCATCCATGTCCTGGAAATGCGCAAAGGTTGGCACAGCCACGCTGGCCCGCCTAGCAGGCCAGTCACACTTCTTGGTGGCAATAATCAACTCGTGCCGTTTGAATCAGCCGATTACCCGCGTCAGGTTCGGCAAAATCAGTAACAGCGTCGTGGCGAAGAGAATGAGCCCTGCTTGACGAACTTTCGAATGTTTGAACATGGCTTGACCGCCTTTTTTGTTATTTCCTGATGTCTGCCTGCATATCCATGACGGCAAACGTTGCACTTCCTGTTGAAGAACGCCTGCCTCGGCAAAACCCGACGACCATGACGTACATCTTCTACCTTAGGGCCCGCGTCAGACTTGGCTTAGATCCATTTCGTATTTATTTACTGCCAGTTGCGATGAAAAAGGCATGAGGCGTATTGCCAGCTTCTTCGCCGCCCGCTTGCTAGACAACTCGCTGACCTGAACCGGTTCACCTCGCGTCCCATGACCGTCCGTCTGAGCGTGTGCGTCAATGCCATTGAGCGCTGTGGTCATTGAATCCGTGACCGCCCGGGCCAACAGTGAGAGCACAAGAAATCACTCACCGCACAGGTTCGAGGACGTCATGACCGAAGCTTTGATTTTCGATGCGTTACGCACACCCCGTGGCAAGGGCAAGGCCGATGGCGCCTTGCACAGCGTCAAACCCGTCAATCTGGTTGCGGGATTGCTCACTGCGCTGCAGCAGCGGACCTCGCTGGACACCAGCCAGGTCGATGACGTGGTGCTCGGTTGTGTCACGCCGATTGGCGATCAGGGCTCTGACATCGCCAAGACTGCGGTGCAAGTAGCCGATTGGGATGTCAGCGTGGCCGGTGTGCAGATCAATCGTTTCTGCGCTTCGGGACTGGAGGCTGTGAACCTCGGCGCCATGAAAGTGCGCTCAGGTTTTGAAGACTTGGTGGTGGTTGGTGGCGTCGAGTCGATGTCGCGGGTGCCGATGGGCAGCGATGGTGGCGCCTGGGCGCTGGACCCGCAGACCAATCTGCACAGCCATTTCACCCCGCAAGGCGTCGGCGCGGATCTGATCGCCACACTTGAGGGTTTCAGTCGCCAGGACGTCGATGCCTACGCGTTGTACTCGCAACAGAAAGCGGCGCGGGCGCGAGCAGATGGTTCGTTCAATAAATCGCTGGTGCCGGTGCAGGATCAGAACGGCATCATTCTGCTCGATCACGATGAATTCATTCGCGCCGAATCGACTCTGGAAGGTTTGGGCAAGCTCAAACCGAGTTTCGAGATGATCGGGCAAATGGGCTTCGACGCTACTGCGCTGCGGGTCTACAGCCATGTCGAGCGGATCAATCACGTGCACACCCCGGGCAACAGCTCCGGGATTGTCGACGGCGCGGCGTTGATGCTGATCGGCTCCGAAGCCAAGGGCCGGGCGCTGGGCTTGCAGCCTCGGGCGCGAATTGTCGCCACAGCGGTCACCAGCACCGACCCGACCATCATGCTCACCGGCCCGGCGCCGGCCACGCGCAAGGCACTGGCCAAGGCCGGCTTGCGCGTCGAGGACATCGACCTGTTTGAGGTCAACGAGGCGTTTGCTTCGGTGGTGTTGAAGTTCATCAAGGACATGGCAGTCGACCCGGACAAGGTCAACGTCAACGGCGGCTCCATCGCCATGGGCCACCCGTTGGGCGCCACCGGGTGCGCAATCCTCGGCACCTTGCTCGATGAGCTGGAGGCACGACGCCTGCGCTATGGCCTGGCGACGCTTTGTGTCGGCGGCGGCATGGGCATTGCCACCATCATCGAACGCCTCTGAGCCCCGAATTCAAGGAACCTTGTTATGAGCGAAGCCATTCGTTACGAAAAAGGCCAGGACGCTATCGTTGTCCTGACCATCGACATGCCGGGCCAGAGCGCCAACACCATGAACGCGGTGTATCGCGAGGCGATGGCCGCCTGCGTCGCGCGGCTGGTGACTGAAAAGGACAGCATTGCCGGGGTCATCATCACGTCGGCGAAGAAGACTTTCTTTGCCGGTGGCGATCTCAATGAATTGATCAAGGTCGGCAAACCTGAAGCCAAGGCCTTTTACGACATGGTGCTGACCCTAAAGGGCCAATTGCGCACGCTGGAAACCCTCGGCAAACCGGTGGTCGCGGCGATCAATGGCGCGGCACTCGGTGGTGGTTGGGAAATCTGTCTGGCCTGCCACCATCGGGTGGCGCTGGACGATTCGTCGGTGCAACTCGGTCTGCCGGAAGTGACGCTCGGCCTGCTGCCGGGCGGCGGCGGGGTGGTGCGCATGGTGCGCATGCTCGGCATCGAAAAAGCCCTGCCGTATCTGCTCGAAGGCAAAAAAGTTCGGCCACAACAGGCGTTGCAGGCCGGTCTGATCGATGAGTTGGCGGCGGATCGTGATGAGCTGTTGGCCAAGGCCCGTGCATGGATTCTCGCCAATCCGTCGGCGGTGCAGCGTTGGGACGTCAAGGGTTACCAGATTCCGGGCGGCACGCCGTCGAACCCGAAAGTCGCGCAGATGCTGGCCATTGCTCCGTCGATCCTGCGCAGCAAAACCCAGGGCACGATGCCTGCGCCGGAAAAAATCCTGTGTGCGGCAGTAGAGGGCGCCCAAGTTGATTTCGACACCGCGCACCTGATCGAAACCCGGTACTTCACCGAATTGACTACCGGGCAGATCTCGAAAAACCTGATCGGCACGTTCTGGTTCCAGCTCAATGAAATCAACGCTGGCGGCTCGCGTCCGAAAGGATTTGCGCCATCAGTCACGCATAAGGTCGGCGTGCTCGGCGCCGGCATGATGGGCGCGGGCATCGCGTTCGTCAGCGCCTCGGCGGGTCTCGAAGTGGTGCTCAAGGACATCACCCTCGCCGCAGCCGAGAAGGGCAAGGCGCATTCGGCAGCGCTGTTGGACAAGAAAGTCGGCCGTGGGCAGATGACGGCTGCGCAGCGGGAGACGATTCTGGCGCGGATTCATCCTGCGGAAAATGATGCCGATCTGGCTGGCTGCGATCTGATCATCGAAGCGGTATTCGAAGATCGTCAACTCAAGGCCAAGGTTTCGGCAGCAGCGCAGAAAGTTGTCGGCGCCGATGCGGTCATCGCTTCCAATACCTCGACCTTGCCGATCACCGGGCTGGCGACTGCGGTGCCGGATCAAAGCAAGTTCATCGGCCTGCACTTCTTCAGTCCGGTAGAAAAAATGCCGCTGGTGGAAATCATCAAAGGCGCGCAGACCAGCGACGAAACCCTGGCGCGCGGCTTCGACTTCGTCCTGCAAATCAAGAAAACCCCGATTGTGGTCAACGACAGCCGAGGCTTCTTTACCTCGCGGGTGTTCGGCACCTTCACCAACGAAGGCATCGCCATGCTCGGTGAGGGCGTGAGCGCGCCGATGATCGAGACCGAAGCGCGCAAGGCCGGGATGCCGGTCGGGCCTCTGGCAATCTCTGACGAAGTTTCCCTCAGCCTGATGAGCCATATCCGTCAACAAACGGCCAAAGACCTGCAAGCAGAAGGGAAACCGCTGATAGAGCATCCGGCCTTCGCCGTAATTGACTTGCTGCTCAACGAATACAAACGGCCCGGCAAGGCCGCAGGCGGCGGTTTCTATGATTATCCGGCGGGTGGGCAGAAACATCTGTGGCCCGAGCTGAAAAGCCGTTTCGAGAAGGCTGACGGGCAGATTTCGCCGAAGGATGTACGTGATCGTCTGCTGTTCGTGCAGGCCATTGAAACCGTGCGCTGCGTGGAGGAGGGCGTGCTGACTTCGACGGCGGATGCCAACGTCGGCTCGATCTTCGGTATCGGTTTCGCAGCGTGGACCGGTGGCGCATTGCAGTTCATCAATCAGTACGGGGTGAAGGATTTCGTCGCCCGTGCGCAGTATCTCGCCGAGCAGTATGGCGAGCGCTTTACGCCACCGGCGCTGCTGCTGGAGAAAGCTGCGAAAGGAGAGCTGTTCTAAGCGACACGGGACACATTCCGGGGCTTGCCTTGTCAGGGTGTTTCAAGGCAGGCTCTGGGGTGTTCATTATTCCCATCACGTGTCAGGTATTTTTTATGTCGCTACGCATCTGCATTCTGGAAACCGACATCCTGCGTCCGGAACTGGTCGATCAATATCAGGGTTATGGGCAGATGTTCCAGCGCCTGTTCTCGCAGCAACCGATTGCCGCCGAGTTCACCGTGTACAACGTGATGCAGGGCGAATACCCGAGCGACGATCAGACTTTCGATGCGTACCTGGTCACCGGCAGCAAGGCCGATTCGTTTGGCACCGATCCGTGGATTCAGACCCTCAAGCAATACCTGCTGACCCGCTACGAGCGTGGCGACAAGCTGCTCGGCGTGTGCTTCGGCCACCAATTGCTGGCGCTGTTGCTGGGTGGCAAGAGTGAGCGTGCGACTCAGGGCTGGGGCGTCGGCACCCACAACTACAAACTGGCGGCCAAAGCGCCGTGGATGAGCCCGGTACGGGAAGAGCTGACGCTGCTGATCAGCCATCAGGATCAGGTCACCGCACTGCCGGAAAACGCCACGGTCATCGCCTCCAGCGATTTCTGCCCGTTTGCGGCGTACCACATCAACGATCAGGTGCTGTGCTTCCAGGGGCACCCGGAATTCATTCACGACTATTCGCGAGCGCTGCTGGAGCTGCGTCAGGAAGCGTTGGGTTCGCAGATTTACAGCAAAGGTGTGGCCAGCCTGGAGCAAGAGCACCACGGCGCTACAGTGGCTGAATGGATGATGCGCTTTGTGGCGCACAAACCTGCGGCGGCCTGAAGCTGAAAAGCATCGCCAGCAGGCTGGCTCCCAAAGGGGGATCTGCGTTATTGCGCAGACCCTGTGGGAGCTAGCCTGCTAGCGATTTTCCCTGGCGACAAGGTATTCCTTACAACCAACCCGACTTCTTGAAACTCGCCCACAAACTCACACATCCCACCGCAATAAACCCCAGCACGGTGAAATAGCCGTAATGCCAGCTCAGCTCCGGCATGTTCTGGAAGTTCATCCCGTAAATCCCCGCCACCGCCGTCGGGAACGCCAGAATCGCCGCCCAAGCAGCAAACTTGCGCTGCACCACACTTTGTCGTGACGCTTCCAGCAACACACCAATTTCGATGGTCTGGCTGGCGATGTCCGCCAGAGTCGTCAGATCTTCCATCTGCCGCGTTACATGAATCTGCACATCGCGGAAGTACGGGCGCATGTTCTTGTCGATAAACGGGAAGCTGAGCTTTTGCAGCTCTTCGCTGATTTCCACCATCGGCGCTGCATAACGGCGCAGACGTACGACATCGCGGCGCAGGCCATGCAGCTTCTGAATGTCGCGCTCGTTCAGCGCACTGCACAACACGTTGCGCTCCAGCTCATCGATTTCAGCGTGGATCGCTTCGCCCACTGGCTGATAGTTTTCGATCACGAAGTCGAGCAGGGCATACAGCACAAAATCTTCGCCATGCTCCAGCAACAGCGGCCGCGCCTCACAGCGTTGGCGGACGTGAGCGTAAGACGCCGAGTGGCCGTTGCGTGCGGTGATGATGTAGCCCTTGCCGGCGAAAATATGCGTCTCGATAAACTGCAAGATGCCATGTTCACGAATCGGCGAGTAAGTGACGATAAACAAAGCGTCACCGAAGGTTTCCAGTTTGGGCCGACTGTGTTTTTCCAGAGCATCTTCAATCGCCAGTTCGTGCAGGTTGAACTGACGTTGCAGGTTGGACAGTTCCTGCGCGCTCGGCTCTTCGAGGCCGATCCAGACGAAGTGGCCGGGTTTGGCGGCCCAGGCTGCGCCTTCGTCGAGGGAAATATTGGTGACTTTCTTACCCGCACTGTAAACCGCAGCAGCAACAACTCGACCCATGGTGGTGGTTCACTTCTTCTTGGCAGATGGCAGGGAATACAAGGCTTCAGCTTAGCCGTGTCGCTGCTTGAGAGTCAGTGAAATCTGCACAGTTCAGCCGGCAAAAGAAAACCCGCACAGGGCGGGTCGCTTTTTCACGCAGCGTGTAGCTGCTTATCCATGTCGGCGATGCACTCGCGCATCTGCTCGCGACACTGGGTGATGAGCATGGGCATGTCGTCCATGGTCAGTCCTGCCGTAGGAATTGCCGGCAGCGAGCGTATGAGGATTTTCCCGCTGCGCCAGCGATTCAGGCGCATGTGCTTGACGTAACTGCTGACACACACCGGAACAATCGGCACGCCGGCAGCAATCGCCATCTGAAAGGCGCCTTTCTTGAATGGCAGCAGTTCTTCGCCGAGGTTGCGCGTGCCTTCCGGGAATACCCAGATCGAGGTGTGTTCGTTTTGCAAAGTGTTGGTCGTGGTGAGCATCGACTGACGCGCCTTTTGCGCATTGCCACGGTCGATCAACACATTGCCGGCCAGCCAGAATAACTGCCCGAACAGCGGCACCCATTTCAGGCTCTTCTTGCCGATGCACACGGTGCGGCGTGGAACGACGTTGCCGAACACGAACAGATCGTAGTTGGATTGATGGTTGGCGATGATCACGCAGCTGTCGGGCTTGTTCATCAAACCGCTGACTTCGGATTTCACTCGCAGACGCAAAATACACATTGCCGGCAGCGCATAGAGGCGCGCGCACAGGCGACTGTTGTCCGGGTTGAAAGGACGGCACAGACCGAGGATTACCCCAAGCACACCAGCCAGAACAAAGTGCAGACCCATCAATAACATACGAAACAAAAACAGCATTTACAGGGCCCACCGGGACAAAAGGTGGCGCAGTGTACGGATGTGCACTGTTTTCGGCAATTGCTGCTATAGAGGCAGGAGATAGGCGATGTTTAAGCGCATGTTTCCAAGTGGATGGTCAGACGCGTCCTAGAGCCACTACGGCTATTTCGACAGAGTACGTAAGAAAAAGCCCGACACGACGGTCGGGCTCTTATAGGTGGCTGGAACCTGGGGTTAACCCAGATGCTCCTGATCCTGAACGATCGCGCTATCCAGGGTTTCCAGCAGTGCTTTGCGCACTTTCAGCTTGGTGTTCTTGTGAGCAGTCATGTTGATCTTCTTCAACTGACGCGCCGCAGCCAGCGCTGCACCCTGCAGCTCTTCGGCCGACACCACCTTATCGAGGAAACCGGCGTCTACCGCGCCTTTCGGATCAAACATCTCGCCATTGATCACCGAACGATGGAAAGCCGCACGGCCCAGACGGTCACGCGCCAACTCGATGCCGGCGTGGTGCATGGTCATGCCGATCTGCACTTCGTTCAGACCAATGCTGAACGGGCCATCGACACCAATGCGGTAATCGGCGGACAACAGAATGAACGCACCTTTGGCCACGGCATGGCCAGGGCAGGCAACAATCACCGGGAACGGATGAGAGAGTAGGCGACGGGCCAGAGTCGAACCGGCAGTCACCAATGCCACGGCTTCTTTAGGGCCAGCCGTCATCACCTTCAAATCGTAGCCACCGGACAAAATCCCCGGTTGACCGGTAATGATCACAATGGCGCGATCAGTCACAGCCTGATCCAGCGCCGTGTTGAACGCCGCAATCACGTCCGGGGAAATGGCATTGACCTTGCCGTTGCTCAAGGTCAGGGTCGCGATACCGTCTTCGAGGTGGTAGGAAATCAACTCACTCATGACGCTATTCCTTGTAAGAAAGATGAAGCAGACGTTACCCACCGCCGTAGGCCAGGTAAAGCGCCGTGACTGACTCGCCAGTCACCGTTTTACCCCTCGCCCAGTGTTGCACGCCGTATGGTCGCGCATCTCCCTCTATATAGAAGGCGCGCGCTCACCCAAGAATGGCCGGTTTGCCATGGCCCCATTCCGGGAGAAACGGCTTTTTCTCTTAACCGCATGAAAATTCTGAAAAAAATATTTGCCATCGGAAAAGCTTTCGACTACATTAGCGCGCCTCGACAGACAGAACATGTTTGAAGAGATACGGTGAAGTGTCCGAGTGGCTTAAGGAGCACGCCTGGAAAGTGTGTATACAAGAAATTGTATCGAGAGTTCGAATCTCTCCTTCACCGCCACATTCGATACACACAAGACCCCTGATTTCGAAAGAAGTCAGGGGTTTTGTGGTTTCTGGCGTCTGAAAAAGTCCTGTATGGGAACGATATGGGAATGGGGGCCGGTCGCTGGTGACTTACAATCGGCAAATTTTCTGCCGTTCAAAGGATTTCTCCCATGATCATCTCCACCACTCATTCCATCGAAGGCCGACAAATCACCGCGTACCTGGACATCGTTAGTGCCGAGTCGGTGCAAGGGGTCAATGTGATTCGTGACATGTTCGCCGGGATGCGGGATTTCTTTGGTGGGCGTTCGCAGACGTTGGAGCGGGCACTGAAGGAGGCGCGCGTTCAGGCGACGGACGAGATCAAGGAGCGAGCGCGGGCGTTGCAGGCGGATGCTGTGGTGGGTCTGGATTTCGAGATCAGCATGCCGGCCGGCAAGGGCGGCATGGTTGTGGTGTTTGTGACGGGGACTGCGGTGAAGTTGCGCTGATCGCCGTTGGCGGATCTAGGGTGCTAGATGACGCCAGGCTCGAGCAGTATCGGTTTGTCCAATCTTTAGACGCGTGAGCTCGGGGGTGCCGGTTGATCTGTTTAATTTGCGCAGGCCATTCGTCGGGCATCGGTCAATCTGAATCACAAGTCCAGTAATGACCGGCTAGTCTCAAAAGCCTTGGAGGTCGATATTTTTTCAGGCAAAAGGGGTTTGCCGGTATCGATCCTTGGCAAAGGGGAGACGTTATGACTGATCCGTATATCGAAGATGATGGAGCTGAGTTTTCGTTTAACAATTGCGTACGTTGCGGCCAGACGGAGTATCAGGCTGGCTTTGGTGAAGACCCGGTTCAGACCGGCAAGATCAAGTCCACGGCTCCCAAGGGACCGAAAGCAAAGTTCCTACCCAAGGTTACGACGCGAGCCAGAAAGTAATCGGCTGTCGAACAACCCCGTCTATGAACGGGGTTTTTTATGCCCGGCTCCATGGATTGCGAAATGTCCTACAGACGGTAGGTTGGGTTAGATGGCTTTCACAAACTTTTCACGTCCACCGTCGTAGGGTGAAGCCATCCGTTAGAAAGCAAGTCTCCAGCCCGTCTCCCCAGCGGGCTTTTTTTTGCCTGTCATAAAACCTTTTCGAAAAACGCTGTCAAATCGGCGCTCAGTGCGCGGTGGTCTCTGATTTCGTCTGGACTTTTTCTCCCCGACGGCATTCAATCGCGACCCTTTTTGTTGTCCCTATTTTTGAGGTTTTCGTCATGCGTTTAACACTGCCCGCTCTGGTTATGGGGCTTCTGGTTGCTCAAGGTGCGATGGCTGCTGGTGATGGCACCGCTGCTCTTGGCGGCGGTCTGGGTGGCGCATTGGGTAATGTGGTCGGCCAGAAAATGGGCGGCAGCAACGGTGCTGCGATTGGTGCCGGTCTGGCCGGTGCCGCTGGCAGTGCAATGGCGGCCGGCAAAGGTAGCCGGACCAAAGCAGCGATTGGCGGCGGCGTTGGCGCGGCCGGTGGATCGGTGATCGGTAACAGTCTCGGCGGTAAAAACGGCGCAACGATTGGCGCCGGTCTGGGCGGTGCAGCTGGCGGCGCGGTAGGTAGCAATCTGTCCAAGGGACACAAGCGTCACTAAGACGGTTTGCCTGTCAGAAAAAGCCCGACTTGATGTCGGGCTTTTTCGTTGCTGAACGTTTTCGCGGGAAATGCCTCCAAATTCATACAGCCCCTTTCTCGGGCGTACTGTCCCGTTTCGGGAACTGTGAGGTTGTTATGCGTTTGACATTATCCGCACTGGTTTTCGGATTGCTGGTCGCACAAGGCGCAATGGCCGCCGGCGATGGTTCGGCGGCAGTGGGCGGCGGACTGGGTGGTGTGTTGGGCAATGTGGTCGGCGGACAGCTCGGCGGCAGCACCGGAGCTGCGGTTGGCGCGGGAGTAGGCGGCGCGGCCGGCGGCGCCGTAGGCGCACCGAAAGGCAGCCGCACTGAAGCCGCCGTGGGGGGTGGATTGGGGGCGGCGGGTGGTTCCGTGGTTGGCAACAGCTTGGGCGGCTCAACCGGTTCGGCTGTTGGCGCGGGTCTCGGCGGCGCAGCGGGCGGGGCAGTCGGTAATAATTTGGGCAGCGATGGAGGCAAGTCGCACTCGAATGGCGGGCATAAGCACAAACATAAAAATCGGCATCACTGAGGTGATGGTGATTACAGTGAACCCGGCCAAGTGCCGGGTTTTTTGCTTCTATAGTTTCAAGGCAGGAACGATTTGTTGAGCTGCCTTTCGAACGTTAAACACGCACCTGAATTCACGAGGTTTGCCATGACTCCCGAAACTGAAGGCAAGGAAGAAAAAGGCCCGAGTGGGCTGCCGTTTATCAATGATCCGGGGAATGAAGATCCTGGGTCGTTGATGGATGATGCGACTGTGCCGCTTAATGATGCTGATGATGCGGCGGACAGTGAGTATGTGGATGAGGAAGATGAGGATTGAATCTTCAGGGCCTGAGGGCAGGCCCTTCGAGAGGTGTGTGATGGGTGATGATACGAAGGCAGATGATGTTGATGAGACGCCGGAATATCCGCTGCCTTCGCCGACTGATCCGTTGAGGCGGGATCAGTTGCCGTTGGAGGAAGATGACTCGGCGACTGACAATTCCCATGAAACTTCGACGAATCGTTCGTCTCTTTTTATCGCAGAGGCTTTGGGGCGTGAGAGTGAAGCTCAAACCGGAACATTTCTGTCTTTCTGCTCAAGCATTTCAAGGATGTGTTCTAACCATGCTTTGCCAGAGGGCCATGCATAGGGGTAATAGTAAGAACATCCTATTTCCTCAAATAAAAAGCTCTTTAACTCCTCCTCGTCTGGAAAGGAAATTAATACTGAATTTAACTCGCTTTTTACTAGAGAGAGTGTTTCAGGTGACGAGTTTTCTATAAATAGCTGGATAACCTCATCTTCATTCTCATGATCACATTTCCAATCTTGATGAAAATATCCCGCTAAGAACTGAAAGAGCTCCGGGAATTTCGTTCTGCTCATTCTGCATATCCTGTATGTATGCGATAAGTATTTGGGAGCTTCTTATCTTTTCGTAAAAGTAGGAATACCCCCGATACGGGTTTCACCTTGGTAGATTTTTTCTTCAAAACCATGCCAACCGGATAGGGTAAGGAATCACTGATAATAATTTGGCTCTCTTTCCCTGTTAGAAATTTATCGATCATGGCCTGGTTCTTGGCAATAACACTGGACATGGCTTTTTCTGCCGTCGCTCGATCATAAAAAGTAGACGCCCTACTTAGCCATGGCTCCTCTATCAGTCGTTGAGCCAGTTGAGTTTCTGTTCGACCGATGTGTTTTTCAATCAGATGGCCTCCCTTTTTTTCGTGTGCTTCTAATCCGCCCCCGGGCACTATTTCACTATAGGGGCCATCGGCGGTACTCACCCCCGGGCACGTAGTACAAGCCAACCCCAACGGATCAACCCACCCCGTCGGATTCGGCGTGTACTGGTACTGGTTCAGCCCACCCGCCAACTTCACCGGATCTGGCGTCAGATACCGTCCGACCCTCGGATCGTAATACCGATGCCGGTTGTAATGCAGCCCGCTTTCCGCATCGAAATACTGCCCCTGAAACCGCAGCGGCTGGTCGAGATAATCGTCCGCCGCCAAAGTCAGCGCAGCCACTTTTCCGTAAGCGTCGTACTGCGCCGACCAGACGATCTCACCGCTGTAATCGGTCAACTCCAGCGGCGTACCGAGGTGATCGAGTTGGTAGTAAAACGGGCAGGCTTTCTTCGGGCCTTTGCCGTCGAGCAGGGCCAATGGGCGGAAGGTGCCGGGCTCATAGACGAAGCTGCGGTGTTGCGTCGGGCTGCTTTCGGCGACGAGGTGGTCGCCTTGCCAGAAGAACTCGGTGGTCTGGCCGTCAACGGTCTTGCTGATACGACGGCCAAAAGCGTCGTAACGGTAATTGGCGGTTTGGCCATCAGGTCGAGTCAGACCAATCAGGCGATGCTGACTGTCGTAGCGATATTCGGTGACAAGCTTGTGCGCGGTGCCACGCCGTTCGCGGATCAAATTGCCAAACGCGTCATAGTCATAGTGGCGATCACCCTGCATCAGCAGGCGGTTGCCTTTGATCTGCGAAGGCCCGGGGCGATCCTGCATCAGCAGGTTGCCGGCCGGGTCGTGGGCAAAGGATTCCGGGAGTTCGTCGCGTGAGTGACGCACACGAATCAAGCGGTCGAGGGCGTCGTAACCGTAGGTGCGCTGCCCGTGGCGGGTGTCGACGATGTGCTCCAGGTTGCCGTTGGCGCTGTAGGCATAATCTCGGCGGTACAACGAATCGTGCTGATGGCCTACGGCATGCGCCTGCAAACGGCCCTGTTCGTCGTAGGCATAGTCGCTGGTCAGCAGGCCTTGTTGACGCTGCTGCTCACGACCCGACTGGTAAACATGGCTGGTGAGCCGGGCGCCATTGAGGTCAATCGCCGTCAGCGCACCGCCCTTGGCATAGTGGTAATCGAGCTTGCTGTTGTCCGGCAGACGCATGCGTTGCAGCTGACCGCAGACGTCGTAGGCATAACGCAAGGTGCCCCAGCCCTGATGCTCGGTGATCAGCCGATCCTGCACGTCATATTCGAAGGCCAGCGGATGATCCTGGCCGTCATCAACACCCACCAAACGACCGAGGCGGTCGTATTGATAAGTAACCTTGATCCCATCAGGCAGGGTCTTGATCAACAGGCGCCCCGCTGAATCCCGCTCATACCCGGTGATCAGCCGCGAACCGTCATCCCCAAACTCGGTCTTCTCCAGCAGATGACCATTCAGGTCATAGGCATACGCGGTACGGCGTCCGTCGAAGCCGGTTTCCTGTCGGATCAATCCGCTCGGCGTGTAGTCCAGCTGATATTTTTCGCCGGACTCATTCTCGATCTCTGTGAGCAACAGCTGCGCATGGTCGTAGCGGTAGTGCAACCGCGTGCCGTCAGGATTGATCCGCCGGCTGACCAGGTGCAGATCGTCGTCATATTCATATCGGGTGATATGGCCCAGCTCATCGCGCTCGGCGGTGACCTGGCCGTAGGCGCCGTAGCTGTAAGCCCGGGTAGCACCCGTAGGCAACGTCGTCTGAGCCAGTCGGCCAACCGCGTCCCATTGCTGACGAGTGATCGCACCATGCTCGTCCTGCGTTGTGGTCCGGCGCCCCTGCGCATCGTAGGAAAAGCGCCTTACGCCACCGTCAGGCAGGGTTTCTTCGGTCAGTTGCCCAAGATCGTTCCACAGCAGCACATGGCGGCTGGTGTCCGGATAACGGATCGACAGCAACTGCCCGCGAGCGTCGTAGTGGTAATGGGTAATCTGGCCATCAGGATCGACCGCTTCGGTGACATCACCCTGAGCATTGCGGCGATAGACCCAAACCGCATCGCCTCGCGTACGGCTGTGCAGGAAACCGTTGCGATACTCGTAGGACGTTGGCGCATCACCTGGCGGAATCAGCGCAATCAGCCGTCCGACATCGTCGTAACGGTATTCAGTGACGGCGCCAAGCGCGTCCTGCTCCGCCGTCAAACGCCCCTGAGCGTCATACGCCTTGAGATGTTCGCCACCATTGGCCTCGACCTTGCGCACCAGCCGCGCACGGTCGTCGTGAACGTAAACCTCTTCGGTGCCATCAACGTAATGCACCGCGACACTGCCGGCGTCATCCCAGACATACCGCGTGTCCATCTGCGAAAACGACGCCCAATGCCGCACGCAACGCGCCGCTATCCCCGAACGCTCCCACTCCCAGTAAAAACTCGCGCCCCCGGCCAGTTGCCGCTGCAGGATGACGTGCGCATCGTCGTAGTCGTAACGCTCGCTTTCTCCGGCCGCGTTAGTCGCTTCGATCAACCGGCGCGGGGCGTCGTAGCGGTAACTGACCAGCGTCTGCTCGGTCACCCAGGGCTCGGCGAGGTTCAGCGCCGGATCAAACCGCTGGTAGTCGACAGCGATCAACTGCGCCCGGTCGTAACGCAACAACAGCGCCCGACCGGCACCGTTATCGAGGCGCGAAATCCTGTCAGACCGATCGCGAAACACCGTCAGACGATTGCCATACGCATCGCTGATCGCCGTCAGTCGCCCGACCCGAAAGTGATAAAACCGCGACGCTTCCCCAGCCAGTGCGAGGATCAATTCCTCCGGTTCATCCCCGAGAAAAATTGCCGCCCGCGACAGGCTGTTATGAATCGCCGGCCGTTCAACACTCGGCAACGGAAACCGCGTCCGGCGGTTCTCGTGATCGACCCAAACCACCGCGTCGCCATCAAACTCAAGCCGATGCGCCAGCGAATGGCTCCAGCCAAACCCCAGGCCCACATCCAGTTCAACAGCACTGGTGCGGTAAACGCGGGTGAAGGAAAACGGAAGCCGCCCATCCAGCGTGCCATCCGTCAGGGTCAGCAGTTCCTCGCCCGTGACCATCGACACCGGACAGCCATTGGTGCAGGTCAGCGGCCCACAATCAGCACTGTCGCCATTGGGGTTTTTCGCCTGATTTGGGGAGTCATCATGGGGCTCATGCCGCTCCAGCCGAGCCATGCTCTGCGACTTGTCGCGCGCAATCGGCGCTGGATTGCGAACCTGCAAAACAGAAGAGTCCGCCGAAACAATTTCCAGCGGAATCAACGGCGTCGGTTTCAACCGTACGTCCCGCGCATTGATCGCCACCGGCTTGAGCACGCCCGCATGCTTGCCCAATTCAGGCGTGGAACTCAGCTCTGCCAACCGCAACGCCGAAGCCGCCAGCCACTCCCGCGCCCGAGGCGATTTGATCCTGCCGAGCACTTTACTGCTCAAGTGCAACTGCACGCCGACCCCACCGGCCACGCGCATCAACAGAAAGCTCACCAGCAATTCGGCGCGAACTTCCGCCACCACTTCCGCCAGATATTGCGGCGGCAGCATCTTCAACCAACTGGTAAACGCGGCGAGGTGAATAAACAGCAACGGTTCGTCGCTGAGGATCAGCAGACCATTGGCAATTGCTTCGGAGGAGGCCGCGAGCAAGGCATCGAGTTCTATATCGCTCAGGTATTGCAGGAGTTTTTCGCTGTTGGCCTGCAAGTCGGCGAGCAGGGCGAAAACCTGTTTAATGTCGTCCCAGAAACCGTGCAGGGCTTTCTCGAATCCGCGCCAGTCAGCTTGCTGCAACTGGCCATAACGCTCGGTGAATCCGGCGCCGGAAAACTCCGTCCACAGCGGCTGAAACTCCACCCATTCACCGCGCAGCCAGGTTTCCAGTCCATCCAGCACTCCTTGATAGGACGCATACAGGGTTTTGATGTGGGCGGCGGAAACATCGGGAAAGAAGGTGATGCGATAACGCTGGCCCCGTTCACACTCGGGGACTTCCAGAATGCCGCTCGGGCCGATTCGATAATGCAGGGGTTCGCCATAGCGCAACACGCCATCGACTTCAGCGATCACCGGCTCGAGCGTCACCGGGGTATCGCCGATGGGGACGAAACGTGCGGCCTCGAACATATGGACCAGGGTCAACGGGCCGCTGGCGGGACACATCGCCACCGAGGAACTGATGGGTTTGTGCTGGTTGACCGAAGTGCTGAGGTGCACGTCGTTGCCGACCTTGAACACCTGCTCGATATTCAGCGCTGATCCAGTCCAGAACTGCTCGGCCCACGAGTCGTAATCGTTGAGGCACAGGCGAAACTCTTCGAGCAGGGTGTCGAAGTCGGGATGTTCGGGATTGAGGGCGGCGACCACCAGCAGGCCGATGCTGTTGTTCAGGGCCAGGAGCCGCTCGGATGGAAGCATTGACAGTCACTCGCGCATATCGATAAAGAGGCGCGAGACTTTGCGGGGGATCAAACAGGAAATAAGCCAGCCAAGGAGACTTTGGTTGTAGGGAAAATCTCTAAATGCACGCCAGCAGTTCGGCGGCGCAGGCGATATTGCCCGTTGCTCAATGGCGGTCGTGCTCGTTATGCTGCTGAACCCTTTAATCAGATCCGAGCCGCGCCACCACCCGCGCCGCCTGGGATGTCATTGATACGGATCCGATAATGAATGCACCGCTGAAGACGTTCGGCCCGATCAAGGCCGTGATTTTCGACATGGACGGTTTGCTGCTGGACACCGAGGGTATCTACACCGAAGTCACCTCGATCATCGCCGGGCGTTACGGGCGCACCTTCGACTGGAGCGTCAAACAGAACATCATTGGCCGTGGCGCGAATGATCTGGCGAACTACGTGGTGCAGGCGCTGGATCTGCCGATCACTGCCGAAGAGTTTCTGGTGATCCGCGAGCCGCTGATGCGCGAGCGTTTCCCTACCGCGCAAGCGATGCCGGGCGCCGAAGAGCTGATTCGTCACCTCAAGGCCCATAACATTCCAATCGCGGTAGGCACCAGTTCGTCGCGTCAGTCGTTCGGCCAGAAAACCACTTTGCACCGCGACTGGTTTGCGCTGTTCGACTTCATCGTCACCGCTGATGACCCGGAAGTCGGTGCGGCAAAACCGGCGCCGGATATTTTCCTGACCGCTGCGCGTCGTTTGGGCGTTGCGCCGGAAGATTGTCTGGTGTTTGAAGATTCGCCATTTGGCGTCACTGCGGCGAAAGCGGCAGGCATGACTGCCATCGCCATTCCCGATGCTGCCATGGCCGATGAAAAATATGCGCATGCTGACGGAATTCTGCGCACGTTAAAGGCGTTCACCCCAGGAGCCTGCGGATTGCCGGCGCTTGAATGGGCCTGATCTAAGCCGTGACAACAAAAAACGCCGCTCTCTATTTAAAGATGAGCGGCGTTTTTTTGTGTCCGTGATTTACAACGGTCAGGCGCCGAAGCCACCGTCGATGGTCAGGCTGGCACCGGTGATGTAACCGGCTTCCGGACCTGCGAGGTAGGCGACGAAGCTGGCGATTTCAGCGGCTGTACCGTAACGACCGACCGCCATCAGCGGGATCAGGCTGTCGGCGAATTCGCCGCTGGCCGGGTTCATGTCGGTATCCACCGGGCCAGGCTGCACGTTGTTGACGGTGATGCCGCGTGGGCCGAGATCGCGGGCCAGGCCTTTGGTCAGGCCGACCAGTGCGGATTTGCTCATCGCATATACACCGCCGCCGGCAAAGGGCATGCGGTCGGCATTGGTGCTGCCGATGTTGATGATGCGCGCGCCTTCGCCCATGTGTTTGGCGGCTTCCTGAGAGGCAATGAACACGCTGCGGATGTTGATCGCCACGGTCTGATCAAAGTCTTCCAGCTTGAAATCTTCCAGCGGCGCAACGGCGAGGACACCGGCGTTGTTCACCAGAATGTCGAGGCGGCCGAAGGTTTCGACGGTGGCGCTCACTGCATGACGGATGGCCGCGGCGTCGGCGCTGTCAGCCTTGATTGCCAGGGCTTTGCCGCCGTTGGCAGTGATGCTGTTCTGCAACTCTTCAGCCTTGGCGGCGGAACTCACGTAAGTGAAGGCGACGCTGGCGCCTTCAGCGGCCAGACGTTTGACGATGGCTGCACCGATACCACGGGAACCGCCTTGAATCAGAGCAACTTTACCGCTGAGGTTTTGAGTAGTCATGTTCGATTTCCAGAGTGTTCAAGGCGGGGGTGCCTTGTTGTTGGAGCCGAGTATCGGCCTCTCATCGACAACCGTGTAGACCATGATTGCTATAGTCTGTGTAAACCAGAAGTTTATAGTGGCGATCATGGAAACCTTCAGCAGCATCGAATGCTTTGTGCGCAGCGCCGAGGTCGGCAGCTTCGCCGAGGCCGCCCGGCGTCTGAGTCTGACTCCGGCGGCAGTCGGTAAAAGTGTGGCGAAACTTGAGGTGCGCCTCGGTGTGCGGCTGTTCCAGCGTAGTACACGCAGCCTGACGCTGACCGAGGCCGGGCAGCTATTTCTGAGTCAGGTCAGCAGCAGTCTCACCACCATTCAGAACGCGGTGTCCAATCTGGCGAGTGTCGAAGGGCTGCCGGCCGGGACGTTGAAAGTCAGCATGGGCACCGCGTTCGGCTGTTTGTATATCGTGCCGATGCTCGGCGAGTTCTTGCGGCGTTTTCCTGCGATCAATCCGGACTGGCATTTCGATAATCGTCAGGTCGATCTGATCGGCCAGGGCTTCGATGCGGCCATTGGTGGCGGCTTCGAACTGCCGCAGGGCGTGGTTGCGCGCCGACTGAGTCCGGCACATCGGGTGTTGGTGGCGTCGAGCGAGTATCTGCAAGCCAACGCCGAGATCACCGAGCCGGACGATCTCAAGCATCACGACGGGATTCTGATCCGCTCACCGCAAACCGGGCGGGTGCGCTCCTGGCAGTTGACCGGTCGCGATCCGCAGATCTGCCGCCCATTGACGCTGAAGGCACGGATGACCATGAGTGATTCCGAAGCGGCCTGCGCCACGGCGGCTCAGGGGTTGGGGATTGCGTTGGTGAGCATGCCGTTTGCGGCGGGGTATCTGGAGACGGGCAAGTTGCAGCGGGTCTTGCCCGACTGGTACATCGATGACGGTTACACGTCGATTTATTACGCCGAGCACAAATTGCTGCCGGGAAAGACTCGGGCGTTTGTGGATTTCATTATTGAGCAGTTTGCGGAGCGGGGGTTGGGGCAGCGGTTTAGTGCTATTTGAGTATGGCGTGGGACCGAGTCGTGGCCTTCGCGGGCAAGCCACGCTCCCACAGGTTCTGTGGCGTTCACTGATAGGTGATTCTGCACAAATCCTGTGGGAGCGTGGCTTGCCCGCGATGAACGATAACGCGGTCTAACGGGCAAACCGCTGCGGCCAGCCAATGATGGTCTTCGGCCGCGGCGTCGCATAAGTCCGCACCTTGGACGTCGACAATCTCAACCGCACCAGCGATTCAGCAATCGTCACCGCCGCCGTCACCCCATCCACCACCGGCACCCCGGTGCGCCGCCGAATCTGCTCATCCAGCCCGGCCATGCCGCCGCAGCCGAGGCAGATCACCTCAGCCTTGTCCTGAGTCACCGCCAGTTCAGCCTGATGCACGATGGCTTCCAGTGCGCGTTGCGGTTCATGTTCCAGTTCCAGCACCGCCAGACCACTGGCGCGCACCGAGGCGCAGCGATCCCACAGGCCGGAAAGCTTCAGCCGATCCTCGATCAGTGGCACGGTACGATCCAGTGTGGTCACCACTGAATAGGCGTGGCCGAGGAACATCGCCGTGCTGGCCGCCGCATCGGTGATGTCCACCACCGGCACGTTGAGCAGTTCCTGCAAACCTTCGCGTCCGTGTTCGCCGTAACCGGCCTGAATCACTGCGTCGAAGGGCTGGTCGTAGGACATCACCCGATCCATCACGGCGATGGCTGCCAGATAACTTTCGAAATTACCTTCAATTGAATCGGCGCCGAAAAACGGCGTCAGGCCGACGATTTCCGTGCCGGGTGAAGCGACGGCCTGCGCAGAGCGGGCGATGGCCTGGGTGATGGACTCGGTGGTGTTGACGTTGACCACGAGAATTCGCATGGGAAGTCCTTATAGCAGGGTGGTTCTGCGGCCCGAAGTGCGGGCCGCGAAGGGATTAATGGCTGACGTTATCGACGGCAATCGATTCACCGCTGACGTCGGCGTAGTGCGGCTGACGTTTGGCGATGATCAGATAGAGCATTCCGGCGATCCCGGCGCCGATCAGCCAGGAGAACGGCGAAACGCTGTGAAAACCCGGTACCAATGCGAGGACGATGGCGATCAGTGCCGCAGGAATAAACGCCGCGACCGCACGGAAATTCACCCCGTGGCTGTAGTAATAAGCGCCATTGGGATCTTCGCTGTAGAGCTGCGGCACGTTGACCCGGCCTTTGCGGATCAGCCAGTAGTCGACCATGATCACCCCGTACAGCGGGCCGAGCAGGGCGCCGAGGCCGGAAAGGAAATACACAATCACCAACGGGCTGTTGTAGAGATTCCACGGCAGGATCAGCACGGCGATGGTTGCGCTGATCAGCCCGGCGCGGCGGAAGGTCAGGTACTTCGGCGCCAGGTTGCTCAGGACAAAGGCCGGCGCGACAAAGTTGGCCATGATGTTCACTGCCACGGTGACGATCAGGAATGCCAGACACCCGAGCACCAGAAAGAACGTGTTGGGGATCGAGGCGATGATCTCGGTCGGGCTTTCGATGATCCTCCCGTTGATCTGGAATTGCGCGCCGCAGAGCAGGACGGTGATCGAGGCGAACACCAGAATGTTTACCGGCAGGCCCCAGAAATTTCCGACCTTGATCGTTTTGCGGCACGGCGAGGAACGCGCGAAGTCGCAGAAATTGAGGATCAGCGTGCCGTAGATCGCCAGCCACAAGGCACCGCCGGCAAAGATGTTGCGCCACATCTCGCCACCGCTCAGCGGTTCGCGGATCGACCAGGCAATGGTTGCGTTGGCCTGGGTGTACATCCACGCGGCGAGGGCGGCGACGGTCAGCAGAATCACTGGTCCGGCAAACGCTTCGTAACGGCGCACCATTTCCATGCCGTAGGCGAGGATCGCCAGTTGCACGAACCAGATCGCCACGAAACACACCCAGCCCAGCGTCGACAGACCGAGGATCGAGTTGTGATCGTAATCGGCGAATCCCGGGTGAACTGCCGTCAGCAATACGCGAAGCACTACTGACGCCAGATACGTCTGAATTCCGAACCAGGCGATGGCGATCACCGCCCGGATCAGCGCAGGAATCTGCGCGCCGTGGATGCCGAAACTGATCCGGCTGATGACCGGAAACGGCACCCCGGTTTTCTGTCCCATGTAGCCGGACAGGTTCATGAAGAAGTACACCAGCGCCGCGCCGATCCCCAGCGACAGCAGAATCTGCCAGCCGCCCAGCCCCAGCGCATACAAACCGATGGCGAACGAGTAGTTGGCGATGTTGTGCACATCGTTGGTCCACAGGGCAAAGATGCTGTAACGGCCCCAGCGCCGCCCTTCGGCCTTGGTCGGTGCCAGGTCGCTGTTGTGCAGGCGCGGGCTCAATTGCAGCGGTTCCCCGGCAAGCTCGCCGGGCAACGGCTGATCAAACGTGGAGGAAGGCAGATTCAGCGCGATGTTGTTATTGGAGAGACTTGTACGCATTCCGGCAGGCTCCTGATATTCGGGGCATCTGCAGCCTGTACGGGATAGGGCGCTTCAGGCTTGCGGATCGAAAGTGTGTATGTCTTGAATTATTGTATACAAAACATGTATGCACCTTAGCCAGATCTATGCCAGTTCAGGATCTATGGAATGCGCTGCTGATTTCGTTTTGTTATGGATGAGGGTTAAGTGACTGAAATCCGGTCGATATAAATTGACCGATTGAACAGCTATTTATTTTCAGCGGGGGATTTTTGCGAGACGCGGAAGGGAGGTGTTTCCGGAGGGGATGTAACTTTTCAGGGCGCAGAAACTAAAAGTGCACACATAAATGGCACTGATGGTGACATTCGTGTGTACACATTTTTACGGCACCACAAACCACTGTAGGAGTGAGCCTGCTCGCGATAGCGGTGTACCAGTCAATGAATGTTTCGACTGACACTACGCTATCGCGAGCAGGCTCACTCCTACAGGGGAACTGCTGTTGCGGTGTGTTATGCCTTGCTGATGATATTCCCGGCATGCAACCCACATTCTTTCTGGGTTGCTTCTTCCCACCACCAGCGGCCTTCGCGTTCGTGCTGATTCGGCAGCACCGGACGGGTGCAAGGCTCGCAGCCGATGCTGATGAAACCGCGCTCATGCAGGCTGTTGTAAGGCAGCTCAAGCATGCGGATGTAGCCCCAGATTTCTTCGCTGGTCATCTGCGCCAACGGGTTGAACTTGTACAGCGTGCGCTCGGGGGTGGAGAACGCGGTATCGATCTCCATCGCGGCTACGGCGCTGCGGGTGCCCGGGCTCTGGTCGCGGCGCTGGCCGGTGGCCCAGGCCTTGACGCCGGACAGCTTGCGGCGCAGCGGTTCGATCTTGCGGATGCCGCAGCACTCGCCGTGGCCGTCCTTGTAGAAACTGAACAGGCCTTTTTCCTTCACGAACGGTTCCAGTTTCGTGTAGTCCGGCGACACCAGTTCGATATCGATCTTGTAGTGCTCGCGCACCTGATCGATGAACCGGTAGGTCTCCGGGTGCAGGCGGCCGGTGTCGAGGCTGAACACCTTGACGTTCTTGTTGAGCTTCCAGGCCATGTCCACCAGCACCACATCCTCGGCGCCGCTGAAAGATATCCACAGATCATCACCGAACTCGGCAAACGCGAGTTTCAGGATGTCTTGCGCGGATTTGTTGGCATAGGTCGTGGCGAGTTCCACGACGTCGAACGTTGCACTCATCAGGGCGGCTTCCTACAGGTCGGTGGCGCTGGGCGCTCTATATGGCGCCGATGGTAACAAAAAGTGGCGGGAATCGGGGCGCGCTCTGCGTTGCGCGGCCGGGACGGAGTCGCTAGAGTTCGGCCTCGCTCGACTTAATAATCAATACAAACGGGAGTGTCTTGTGGAAATTGCTTGCCTTGATCTTGAAGGGGTATTGGTGCCGGAAATCTGGATCGCCTTTGCCGAAAAAACCGGAATCGAATCCCTCAAGGCCACCACCCGGGACATTCCCGACTACGACGTGCTGATGAAGCAACGCCTGCGCATCCTCGACGAGCATGGTTTGAAGCTTTCAGACATCCAGGAAGTGATCGCCACCCTCAAGCCGCTGGACGGCGCAGTGGAGTTCGCCAACTGGCTGCGCGAGCGCTTCCAGGTGGTGATTCTGTCGGATACGTTCTACGAGTTTTCCCAGCCGTTGATGCGCCAACTGGGCTTTCCGACCTTGCTCTGCCATCGGCTGATTACTGATGACACTGGGCGGGTCACTGGTTATCAACTGCGTCAGAAAGATCCCAAGCGTCAGTCGGTTCTGGCCTTCAAGAACCTGTACTACCGGGTGATTGCGGCGGGCGATTCGTACAACGACACCACCATGCTGGGCGAGGCGGATGCGGGGATTCTGTTCCATGCGCCGGATAACGTGATCCGCGAATTCCCGCAGTTCCCGGCGGTGCATACGTTTGCCGAGCTGAAGCAGGAGTTCCTCAAGGCCTCGAACCGCGAACTCGCCTTGTAAACCCGATCTCTGTAGATACTCTGTTCACGGTCAAGCTTTTGCGAGGTGTTTGTCGCTAAAAAACTTGGCCGTATCAAAATCTTCACCCGCTTGCATGCAGGCCCACAGTCCGGTCAGGTATTTGCGCATGACCGCAACGATGGCCTGCATCTTTCTTT
>NZ_JBIUXX010000051.1:0-43862 GCF_044744235.1 Pseudomonas sp. NPDC087346 | reverse complement strand
AAAAATACCAATACAACAGATATCATATGAACAAGCAAAACACTTTCACAAAAATACGATCTAACCAAATACAATAGGCTTGCAACACAAGATGAAGGCTATTGCGGGCTTTTTCAAGCCCGCCGCTGATCAGACGAGCCGACCAAGCCTATTTTGAGCTGCTTATTTTAAGCTGGGCGCTGGGTGATCACTTCATCGATCAGGCCGTACTCGCGTGCGGCTTCTGCACTCATGAAGTTATCGCGGTTGGTATCACGCTCGATTTCTTCGAGGGTGCGCCCGCTATGCTTGGCCATCAGCGTGTTGAGACGCTCGCGGATGAAGAGGATTTCCTTGGCATGGATTTCGATATCCGAAGCCTGGCCCTGGAAACCGCCCAGTGGCTGGTGAATCATCACACGCGAGTTTGGCAGGCAGAAACGCTTGCCAGGAGCACCGGCCGTCAGCAGGAATGCACCCATGCTGCACGCTTGACCGATACAGGTAGTCGATACGTTGGGTTTGATGAACTGCATGGTGTCGTAGATCGACATGCCCGCTGTCACCGAACCGCCCGGGGAGTTGATATAGAGATGGATGTCCTTGTCCGGGTTTTCCGCTTCAAGGAACAGCAGTTGCGCACAGATCAGGTTGGCCATGTAGTCCTCTACCGGACCAACCAGAAAGATCACACGCTCCTTGAGCAGGCGCGAGTAAATGTCGTAAGCGCGCTCGCCACGAGCAGACTGCTCGACAACCATCGGGACCAGGCCGCCTGCGGCCTGGATATCAGAGTTCTGCTGAATATACGAATTACGGAACATGCTCTGCAGTCACTCCCAAATAGTTATGTCTTGAATACGCATAAGCCAGCTCGAAAGCTGGCTTATGGTGTGTACGTCTAACGCAGAAACGATCAGTCGGCTTGTGGAGCTTCTACCGGCTTGACTGCTTCTTCGTAAGAGACCGACTTGTCGGTCACACTGGCTTTCTGCAGAACAGTATCCACAACTTGTTCTTCAAGCACAACCGAACGCACTTCGTTCAGTTGCTGCTCGTTCTTGTAGTACCAGGACACAACCTGCTCAGGCTCTTGGTAAGCCGAAGCCATTTCCTGAATCATTTCGCGAACGCGAGCGTCGTCAGGCTTGAGGTCGAATTGCTTGACCACTTCAGCAACGATCAGACCCAGCACAACGCGGCGCTTGGCTTGCTCTTCGAACAGCTCGGCCGGCAGTTGATCAGGCTTGATGTTGCCACCGAATTGCTGAACAGCCTGCACGCGCAGACGATCAACTTCGTTGGACAGCAGAGCCTTAGGCACTTCGATCGGGTTGGTGGCCAGCAGACCGTCCATAACCTGATTTTTTACCTTGGATTTGATCGCCTGACGCAGTTCACGCTCCATGTTCTTGCGAACTTCGGTGCGGAAGCCGTCGATGCCGCTTTCCTTGATGCCGAATTGAGCGAAAAACTCTTCGTTCAGCTCTGGCAGTTTTGGCTCGGAAACGGTGTTGACAGTCACGGTGAACTCGGCGGTTTTGCCAGCCAGGTCCAGGTTCTGATAGTCCTCAGGGAAGGTCAGGTTCAGAACGCGCTCTTCGCCAGCTTTAGCGCCAACCAGGCCTTCTTCGAAGCCAGGGATCATGCGGCCGGAACCGATAACCAGCTGAGTACCCTTGGCGGAACCGCCAGCGAACACTTCGCCGTCAACCTTGCCAACGAAATCGATGTTCAGCTGATCGTCGTTCTGAGCGGCACGCTCGGTCACTTCAAAACGGGTGTTCTGCTTGCGCAGCACGTCCAGCATTTTGTCCAGATCAGCGTCAGCCACTTCGGCGCTCAGGCGCTCGACAGTGATGCCGTCGAAGCCGGCAACGGTGAACTCAGGGAACACTTCGAATACGGCTACGTATTCCAGGTCCTTGCCAGCTTCGAGCGACTTAGGCTCGATCGAAGGCGAACCAGCCGGGTTCAGCTTCTGCTCAACCACGGCTTCGTAGAAGGAGGACTGGATCACGTCGCCTACAGCTTCCTGGCGCGCATCAGCACCGAAACGGCGCTTGATTTCGCTCATTGGCACTTTGCCTGGACGGAAGCCAGCAATCTTGTCCTTTTGGGCAGTCTGCTGCAGACGCTTGTTGACCTGGCTCTCAATGCGCTCAGCCGGCACGGTGACGCTCATGCGGCGCTCAAGAGCAGTAGTATTTTCAACAGAAACTTGCATGGATATTCCTCGTTGCACAGACGTTAGCCGGCCGTTTCCGACCCCAGAATCAAGGGCATGCATTCTAGTGGGTCAAACTCAAGAAGTCACCCTACTGAAAACGGGTAAAAACGCAGCAGGCAATTTATAGGTGCGAATGCACGAGTGCACTTCACCCCGAAGACGAATACAGACAATCACGCCAGGGCTCTGCGCCAACCCCTTCTATATATAGAAGGCACTGCAATCATCTCCCTGACGGCCGATCCTGCAAGCAGGACCGACGGGCAGCGCGGCATCATCGAGAAACATGAATACGACGAAACGCCCTGCCCTGCGACCCAAAACCGGCTATCGCCGAGTTTTGAAACCGCTAAAACAAAAAAGGCGCCAGACTGTTAAATCTGGCGCCTTTCGAAATATGGGGTGGACGATGGGGATCGAACCCACGACAACGGGAGTCACAATCCCGTGCTCTACCAACTGAGCTACGCCCACCATATTGCGTAACAAAAAAGCCAATTAACTTCTTTGTTGAACTCCGCTCAAGCCAAAGGCATGAATGAAGCTTGTTTGGTGCGGATGAAGAGACTCGAACTCTTACGCCTCGCGGCGCTGGAACCTAAATCCAGTGTGTCTACCAATTCCACCACATCCGCGGATGAAGCTCTTTAAAACAAAAGCGTCAGACTGTTAGATCTGACGCTTTTCGAAATATGGGGTGGACGATGGGGATCGAACCCACGACAACGGGAGTCACAATCCCGTGCTCTACCAACTGAGCTACGCCCACCATATCGCGTTACTTGTGCCAAAGCTGCCTAATGGCGCACCCGGCAGGACTCGAACCTGCGACCATCCGCTTAGAAGGCGGATGCTCTATCCAGCTGAGCTACGGGCGCCTTGTTAATCTGTACTCTTAAAGGACTACAAACTAAGTGCTTTCCAGTCTCGCAGAATCGTAATCCCGCTCAACCTTCTTAACCAGTGCTAGGCTGTGCCCGACAAGTGCGACGAATAGTATAGAGCGCCCCGAAGGTCGTCAAATCCTTTTTGAAAAAAATTCATTTAATTAAAGGAGTTAGGGGAATTTGCTGACCAAGCGCCTTTGCCCTCACCGCCCGACATGCGAGAATGCGTTCTCTTTTTTTCACCTCTCGATGGTTAATCACGCGCAATGACTGCACAACTAATCGACGGCAAATCGATCGCCGCCAGCCTGCGCCAGCAGATCGCCAAACGAGTTGCCGAGCGTCGCCAGCAAGGCCTGCGCACTCCCGGCCTCGCGGTGATCCTGGTCGGCAGCGATCCTGCCTCTCAGGTTTATGTCTCGCACAAGCGTAAAGACTGTGAAGAGGTCGGCTTCCTCTCTCAAGCCTACGACCTGCCTAGCGAAACCACGCAAGAAGCGCTGACCGATCTGATCGATCGCCTGAATGACGATCCGGCAATCGACGGCATTCTGCTTCAGCTTCCGCTGCCCGAGCATCTGGATTCCTCTCCACTGCTGGAGCGTATTCGTCCGGATAAGGACGTCGACGGTTTCCACCCTTATAACGTCGGCCGCCTCGCCCAGCGCATCCCGCTGCTGCGTCCGTGCACCCCTAAAGGCATCATGGCTTTGCTGGAAAGCACTGGCGTTGACCTTTATGGCATGGACGCAGTGATCGTCGGCGCTTCCAACATCGTTGGTCGCCCGATGGCGATGGAACTGCTGCTGGCCGGTTGCACCGTGACCGTCACCCACCGCTTCACCAAGGATCTGGCCGGCCACGTCGGTCGTGCCGATCTGGTGGTAGTGGCCGCCGGCAAGCCGGGTCTGGTCAAAGGCGAGTGGATCAAGGAAGGCGCGATCGTGATCGACGTCGGCATCAACCGTCAGGACGACGGCAAACTGGTCGGCGACGTGGTTTATGAAACCGCCCTGCCCCGCGCTGGCTGGATCACGCCAGTACCGGGCGGTGTTGGCCCGATGACCCGTGCCTGCCTGCTGGAAAACACTCTGTATGCAGCGGAAACCCTGCATAGCTGAATCAGTTTTCCCGCTCTGAAGAACCCCGCCTTGTGCGGGGTTTTTCGTATTCGAGAAAAAACTGTAACCGTTCGACGGAAACCTCTCTTTTTACAGGGCTTTTCACGAGATTTTCAGGCTATTCAAACAACCATCGACAGTTCTTCAACCATAATCCTAGAATGCGACGTTTTAAAGAAATAACCCGTTACAAATAACGGAATATCCAACCTTTATGAGTTCGCCCGCGTGAAAATTCGTCTTTCGATTCTGAGCCTGTTTTTTGCATTTTCAGGCACATTCATCACGCCAACGATCAACGCTGCGGAAACCACCGCTGCCCCTCGTGACGCTTCGCAACTGAAGATCGCCTCCGGCAGCGCCCTGCTCATGGATATGCAGACCAACAAAGTCATTTATTCCAGCAACCCTGACGTGATCGTGCCGATCGCTTCCGTCAGCAAACTGATGACTGGCCTGGTTGTGGTTGAAGCCCGACAGAACATGGACGAATGGATCAGCGTAGACATCAGCAACACGCCAGAAATGAAAGGCGTGTTCTCCCGAGTCAAACTCAAGAGTGAACTGCCGCGTCGCGAGATGCTGTTGATCGCCCTGATGTCCTCGGAAAACCGTGCAGCTGCCAGCCTCGCGCACCACTACCCGGGCGGTTATGCAGCCTTTATCGCGGCGATGAACGCCAAGGCCAAGGCGCTGGGCATGACCAACACCCATTACGTCGAACCGACCGGTTTGTCGGAACGTAACGTTTCCACCGCGCGTGACCTGAGCAAACTGCTGGTGGCCGCGAGCAAGCATCCAATCCTCAGCGAACTTACGACCACCAAGGAAAAAACCGTGTCATTCCGTAAACCCAATTACACCTTGGGTTTCCGCAATACCGATCATTTGGTTAACAAGGCCGACTGGGACATCAAGATCACTAAAACCGGCTTTACCAATCCTGCCGGTCACTGCCTGGTATTGGTCACGCGCATGGGCAATCGTCCGGTGACGCTGGTGATTCTCGACGCGTTTGGCAAGTTCACACATTTTGCCGATGCCAGCCGGATTCGCAGTTGGGTCGAGACAGGGCGCAGCGCCAGTGTTCCGGCGGTGGCTCAACAGTACAAGGCTGAGAAGAACCTGAAGAATCGCCAGACTGGCGTGGTTGAGGCTTCGAAGTAACGGCTTCACTGCTATCTGGGACATGCGGCGAGGGAGCAACTCCCTCGCCACATTGAGATCTCACTAACCCCCAGAGATCTCAATCATTCGGCAACGGCATCTGATCATCATCAGGAATGCCATCCCCCTTGTTCGGGTCCCGCACCGGGTCCGGCGTCAGCACATTCGGCCGGGCCAGCGGATCGCGCAGCGGACTGTCCGGGTCCAGCACTGGATCAACCTCAGGTTCAGGCGTCGTCGGTACGTTCTCGGGTTTTTGATCATCGAAGCTTGAATCGGTACTCATACGCACCTCGCATCAAGGTTTCAGATTGGCTAACGGGTCGTAGGGCTTGGCCGGCTTTTTATCCTCGCCGTCCGGTTTCACGTCTTTCGGAGCTTTGGCGGGGCCGACGGGATCGACTTGTGGATCATCGAGATCCGGTGAATCCGGATCGAATCCCAGATCATGGCCCGAGGAATGCTCGGACGAGTGCGGGCCTTTCGGGGATGGGGAATCTGCCATGTTCGCCTCCTGGGTTCAGCCGCAAAATCGGGCTCTATTCCTAAGAGGCTTGCCGGGCCTGGCAGTGCCCGGCAGATGACGAACGGAGACTCAGTGTGCGTCCAGGGCCTTCTTCGCCTGCGCCGCTTCCCGCTCCTGACCGGCCTGAGCCAGCTCATCGGCAGCCTTGAGCCAGCGTTGGCGGTCGACTGCCGCTGGAATCTGCGTCGGTTTCTGGATCAACACTGCCCAGCCACCGGATTTTTCGAAGGCTGATTCAAAGGAGCTGAAACTCATCAACTCACGACGATTCATTCCGGCGCGCAGCAGCACTTTCTGTTTTTTCCGGTCGTATCCGGAAAGGATCGCGTAACGCGGTTCACTCCAGAACGAGCCTTCGCTGAAACGCACCATCACCGGATATCCCGCTGCAACCTGAGTCAGCAGCGCCGGCAAATTGCTGTCCAGCGGATACACCACCATCCCGTACTCACGAGCCAGATCTTGCAGATTCTGCTGCAACTTGTCTTCAGCGCCCGGCAAATGCAGCGGCTTTTCCAAGAGTCCCGGCGTGATCATGATGCCCTGCTGCGCCAACAGGCTGGCCAGCACCTGCGGCCCACTCTGGTTGGCGTCACCCCGATAGAACGTGCCGCTAAGCTCGACCCGCTCCGGCAGACGCTGAATCTGCGGCGCCACACTGCCCGCACACCCGACCAGCACCGCCGCACAACCGACCACCAGCAACGCCGCACGAATTCGAGAAATTACCTGCACCATCATCACTCTCTATTCAGACGCCGGTCATCGTGTTCCGGCTTGGGCGATGATCATAGGACGAGGATCGGCTGCGGTATAGCCTTAAACCGCAGACATATCGACTGCATAGAGCAAACTGATTGGTCACCAACGACCTTTGGTCAATAGCCTGAAACACCCCAGTGACTAGACTGTCACTGAAAAGGACTGATTCGAAGAATGTGCGAGCCCGACGCAGGGCAAAGAGGAGGCACTGATGAGCCTGACCATGACCATCGTAATGTTGATTGCCGGCTGGCTGGCCGTTGCCAGCGCCATGCTGTGGGGCGTGCTGCGTATTGCCCGGCGCCACCATCATCCAGTTCAGCCCGCTGCGGTCGAAAAGACTGAAAAGCACGACAGCCGTCACGCGACCGCGCACTGATTACTGAACGCCACACAAACAAAAAGGCCGCCTGGACTCTAAGAGTTCAGGCGGCCTTTTGGCTTATTGCCGATTACACAGTCAGCTTTTTCTGCCTGGCCCGACGCGACATCATGTTCAACACTTCAATCGCAGCCGAGAACGCCATGGCGGCATACACGTAACCTTTCGGCACGTGGGCGCCGAAGCCTTCGGCGATCAGCGTCATGCCGATCATGATCAGGAAGCCCAGAGCCAGCATCACCACCGTCGGGTTGTCGTTGATGAATTTGGCCAGCGGATCAGCCGCAAACAACATCACCAGTACCGAAGCCACGACCGCGATGATCATGATCGGCAAGTGTTCGGTCATGCCGACAGCGGTAATGATGCTGTCGATCGAGAACACCATGTCCAGCATCAGGATCTGCCCGATAGCGGCGGCGAAACCCAGGGTCACTTTGGAAGTCACCGAGGTTGGATCTTCCGGCGCCGGGTCCATGCTGTGATGAATCTCGGTAGTGGCTTTCCACAACAGGAACAGGCCGCCGGCGATCAGGATCATGTCCTTCCACGAGAACGCATGGCCCATGATTTCGATGACCGGAGCGGTCAACTGCACGATGAAGGCGATGGTGCTCAGCAAGCCCAGACGCAGGATCAGCGCCATGCCGATACCGATACGGCGGGCCTTCTGCCGGTGCTCTTCAGGCAATTTGTTGGTCAGGATCGAGATAAAGATCAGGTTATCGATGCCGAGCACGATCTCCATCACCACCAGTGTGGCCAAGGCAACCCATGCGGTCGGGCTGGCGGCAAGTTCTAACAGATATTCCATGGGTCAGTCCTGACTCTTGTAAGACGGATTAGATGGTCTTGGAGGAAGATTCGGTTGTTTCCGCTTCTTTTTCCGGTGCTTGTTTTTTCTCGATCAGGCCGCCAGTGGCGTCGCTGAGCGCTTGTTCAGCGGCTTTATGAGTGTCGTCAATGGCTTGCTTGGCGGTTTCGGCAGCCTTGCCCATCAACTGTTGGGCACTCTTTTCGGCCTGGTCGCAACCGGCCAGCACCACGAAAGAGGTCAGCAGCAACGCGGTAATTTTCAGTTTCATCATGCTTCCTTCGAATGAACAGACAGGGCCTACAGGCCGGCCGTCGATGGATGAGCATTCTAGGGAGGCAAACACTTCAGGAAAATTCGTATTTTTAGCGTCTATACTTCGGTTTTAACGAACTGTAGACGACCATGCTCAATTATCGACAACTGCATTACTTCTGGGTGGTGGCCAAGACCGGCAGCATTGTCCGCGCCTGCGAGCAACTGAACCTGACCCCACAAACCATCAGCGGGCAGATTTCCCTGCTGGAACACACCTACGGCATAGAGTTGTTTCGACGGGTTGGCCGACAACTTGAACTCACCGAAGCCGGGCGTCAGGCCCTGCCCTACGCCGAGCAGATGTTTCAGCTGGGCGGCGAGCTGGAGCTGATGCTGCGCGCGCAACCCAATGAACAGCAGATTCTGTTTCGCGTCGGCGTGGCGGACGTGGTGCCCAAGTCCATCGTCTATCGGCTGATCGCACCGACCATGGAACTGAGCGAACCGCTGCGCATCACCTGCCGCGAAGACAAACTCGAACGATTGCTCGCGGATCTGGCGATTCAGCGTCTGGACCTGGTGATTTCCGACAGCCCGATGCCCTCGCACCTGGACATTAAAGGCTATAGCCAGAAACTCGGCGAATGTGGGATCAGCTTTTTCGCCACTGCCGAACTCGCAGCCCGATACGGTCAGGACTTCCCGCGCAGCCTGCATGGCGCACCATTGCTGATTCCCGGCGCCGAAACCGTGGTGCGCAGCCGTTTGCAGCGCTGGTTTGCCGAGCAGCAGATCCAGCCGAAAATCGTTGGCGAGTTCGATGACAGCGCCTTGATGCAGGCATTTGGTCAGTCAGGGAGCGGGATTTTTATCGGCCCGAGCGTGATTGCCGAAGAGGTGACACGCCAGTACGGCGTCGAGCTGATTGGCCAGACCGACGCGGTGACCGAGTCGTTTTATGCCATTTCGGTGGAGCGCAAGGTCAAGCACCCCGGCATCGTTGCGATTACCGAAGGTGCCCGACGCGAGCTGTTTACCGCTTTATGAAGCTTCTGCGCAGACGTCACGCGGCTTGAGCGTCATCAGCACCATGGCGAGGAACACCGACAGCAGGATGAACCCGGCAGCGGCGAAACCGAGGAAGCCCAGGCCCGCGCTGTCGATGACTCGGCCGCCGACCATCGCGCCCAGGCCGATCCCGAGGTTGGCCCCGGCGATGTTCAGCGAGGCGGCGAAGGCCGGCGCTTCCGGCGCGGCTTTCATCAGGCGCACATGGCTGACCAGGAACAACGCAGCCTGAGTCACGCCCCAGATCCCCATCGCCACTGCCAGCCCTACCGGCGAATGAATGTTCGGCACCAGCGACACCATGCCGGCAATCATGAACGCACAGAACAACACCGACGCCCCCAGTGGATGCCGGTCAACTGCGCGACCACCCAAAGAGTTGCCGATCAAGCCGACCGCGCCGAAGCCCATCAGGCACCAGCCGACCACAGTGCCGTTGAAACCGGCGAGGCGCTCAAGAATGTCCGCCAGATAGGTGTAAGCGGTGAACATGCCGCTGAACACCAGAATCGACAGCAGTATATGGCCGAGCATCAGCGGGCTGCGCAGGATCTTGAATTGCGAGCGGAAGCTGACCTGATGCTGGTGCAGATCGGTTTTCGGCAGATAAACAAACAGCAACAGTGCCTTGGCGAACGCGATGACCGCGAGAATGCCAAAGGCGCTGCGCCAGCCGAACGCATCGGAAATCAGCGTGCCGACCGGGATGCCGAATACCGTGGCGCAGACGATGCCGAAGCCGATCTTGGCGATGGCGCGCCCGGCGTAGTCCGGGCCGACGATGTCCACGGCAGTCTCACTGGCCAAGGCCCAGAACACCGGCAGACCAAGCGCTGGAATCAACCGGGCGATGGCCATCACCCAGATATTCGGCGCCAGCATCGCCACCGTGTTGGCCAGGCCAAACATGATCAGGATGCTGATAAACAGTTTGCGGCGCTCGAAGCGGGCGAAATATGCGGTCAAGAATGGGCCGAACATCGCCACGGTGAAAGCGAATAGAGTCACCAGCAGGCCAGCCTGCGGGATGGTCACTTCAAGATCACGGGCAATCGCCGGCAACAGGCCGACGATAACGAATTCCGTGGTCAGCACCGTAAATCCGGCGGCAGACAACAGAAGAATGGGCAACAGCATGGGGAACTCCAGCAAAACGACGACACCAGCGTTGACCCGAAGGCCCGCCGGCAGAACTTGAAAATGAGGATGGAGAATCTTAACAGAGTGTTTCCGAGCTGACTTGCACAAAGCTGTCTATCTTGAAGACCAATCAGGTGGCAGATCGTCACATGCCTGAAGGACAAGGCCTACGCTGTGCTAAAGTCCGCGCCCTGAAAAACGTACAGCCTATTCAACGGCCTGTTCACTGGCGTTGATGTCGCGCCAGCCCCTTGGGTTCGTAGCTGTGGTCTGCCCTCGATTTACCACAAGCTTTACGCAACCTTGCACCTTATAAAAAATCAGAGATGCCGTCATGACTGCTTCATCCCCTTCTCTATTGCAACGCCTGAAAAGCCTGAGCCTGGTCACGCAGATCGTGATCGGCCTGATTGCCGGTATCGTACTGGCCCTGGTGGCCCCCGAGCTGGCCAAGTCCACCGCGTTCATCGGCAAGGTCTTCGTTTCGGCGTTGAAAGCCGTGGCACCGATTCTGGTGTTCGTGTTGGTGATGGCTTCGATTGCCAACCACAAGCACGGTCAGGAAACCCACATCCGCCCGATTCTGTTCCTGTACCTGCTGGGCACTTTCAGTGCCGCGGCAGTGGCGGTGGTTGCCAGCATGATGTTCCCGTCTGTGTTGGTGCTGTCCACCGACAACGTCGCGGTGACGGCGCCCGGCGGTATCGGTGAAGTCCTGCAGAGTCTGCTGTTGAGCGTGGTTGATAACCCGGTCAGCGCGCTGATGAACGCCAACTTCATCGGCATTCTCGCCTGGGCGATCGGCATGGGCGTTGCGATTCGCCATGCTGGCGACACCACTCGCGAAGTGCTTGGCGACCTGTCCAACGGTGTGACCGTGATCGTGCGTCTGGTGATTCGGTTTGCGCCGTTGGGGATTTTCGGTCTGGTCGCCTCGACCCTCGCCACCTCCGGTTTCGGCGCGCTGATCGGTTATGCACACCTGCTGATGGTGCTGCTCGGTTGCATGCTGTTCGTGGCGCTGGTGATGAACCCGCTGATCGTGTTCTGGAAGCTGCGTCGCAACCCGTACCCGCTGACCCTCCAGTGCCTGCGTGAAAGCGGCATCACGGCATTCTTCACCCGCAGCTCGGCAGCGAACATTCCGGTCAACCTGGAACTGAGCAAGCGTCTGGGCCTGCATGAAGACACGTATTCGGTGTCGATCCCGCTGGGTGCGACGATCAACATGGCCGGCGCGGCGATCACCATCACCGTACTGACCCTGGCTGCCGTGCATACCTTGGGTATTGCCGTAGACATTCCGACCGCCATTCTGCTGAGTCTGGTAGCGGCGATCTGCGCTTGCGGCGCCTCGGGCGTGGCCGGTGGCTCGCTGCTGCTGATTCCACTGGCGTGCAGCCTGTTTGGCATTCCTAGTGAGATCGCCATGCAAGTGGTTGCGGTGGGTTTCATCATTGGCGTGTTGCAGGATTCGGCGGAGACGGCGCTGAACTCGTCGACCGACGTACTGTTTACTGCGGCGGCTTGCCTGGGTGAAGAAGAAAAGGCTCAGCGTACGGCCTGAAGATCAAAAGATCGCAGCGTTCCGCAGCTCCTACATTTGGAAAGCGTTCTCCTGTAGGAGCTGCCGCAGGCTGCGATCTTTTAAAGCGACAAATAAAAAGCCCGCCAAGGCGCAAACCTTGGCGGGCTTTTTTGTGGCCGGGTGTTTAGAACGCGCCCATGTAATCGCGCTTGCCCACTTCAACGCCGTTATGACGCAGCAGATCGTAAGCAGTGGTGACGTGGAAGAAGAACTGCGGCAGACCGTAGGTCAGCAGGTAAGCCTGGCCGGTGAAGCGCTTCTCTTTCGGCGTGCCCTGACGGGTGATGATTTCGATGCCTTCCTTGCCATCGATCTGCTCTGGCTTGATCTCGCCGATGAACGCCAGAACCTTGGCGATCAGGGCTTGCAGCTCGGCGAAGGTGGTTTCGGTGTCGTCATACTTCGGCAGTTCGACTTCGGCCAGACGCGCGGAAACGCCTTTGGCGAAGTCCACGGCGATCTGCACCTGACGCACCAGCGGGAACATGTCCGGGTACAGGCGGGCTTGCAGGAAAGCGTTCGGGTCGATGTTTTTGTCGGTGGCGTGGGCTTCAGCCTTTTTCAGCACGTTGCTCAAAGCGTTGAGCATTTGCTGGAAAACCGGAACAGATGCAGCGTGCAGGGAAATGGTCATGGCAGTCTCGTGTGGTGGCGGGATTGAATCGTGGGGCGATTATAGCCGTGCCCGCGCGCGCTGCGGCTTGTCTTTTATCCAGCAAGGATTAGGCTAGGCGCCTTCGACTGCAAAGGGAACGCGCGATGACCACCGAACAAGAAACCAGCTTTGACGAACCACGGCTCAATGCCACGGAAATCCGCATTCTGGGTTCGCTGATCGAAAAACAGGCCACCAGCCCCGAATCCTATCCGTTGACCCTCAACGCACTGGTGCTGGCCTGCAACCAGAAAACCAGCCGAGAACCGGTGATGAACCTGACCCAAGGCCAGGTCGGCCAGAGCCTGCGGGCGCTTGAAGGTCGCGGTTTCGCCAAACTGGTAATGGGGAGTCGTGCCGACCGCTGGGAGCACAAGGTCGACAAGGCGCTCGAACTGGTGCCGGCGCAGGTGATTCTTTCAGGCTTGATGTTTCTGCGCGGTCCGCAAACCGTCAATGAACTGCTGACCCGCAGCGGGCGCATGCACGAGTTTGAAGACGCCGAGCAGGTGGTGCATCAGCTCGAACGCCTGATTGCTCGAGGCCTGGCGGTGCTGATTCCGCGTCAGGCTGGTCAACGTGAAGATCGCTACACCCATGCGCTGGGCGATCCGGCGGATATCGAGGTGATTATGGCCGCGCGGCAAAACCCTCAGGAACGCAGTGCGGGCGGCGCGGTGTCGGTCGAGCGGATCGAAGAGCTGGAAGCACGGATTGCGGCACTGGAAGAGCGCTTGTCGCGCCTCGAATAATCAGGCACACGCGATAACTGTGGGAGCGGGCTTGCCCGCGATTGCGATGGTTTACCGCTAAATATGTGTCGGGTGTACCGGCCTCATCGCGGGCAAGCCCGCTCCCACAGGGTCTGCGGCAGCTTGGGAGTTTCCAAGACTATTCCCCATCCCAGTAATCCACGCCATTCGCTTGCCGTGCCACAGCAACGAAGCCTGAGGCATTGCCCTCGGCGTCGATCTTGAAGTTATCCATCACCGCATACTTGTTCGAGTCCGGATATTCACAGATGTCCGGCTGCTGCTGGGTGCTGACCGCCAGATAGCGCAACTCGGCGTCACTGGTATTGATGATCTGATGCGCAGTTTCCGGGCCACCCGGCGGGCAGGCGATCACATCGCCAGCACGGATCGGGAAACGCTCGGCGCCCAGGCGAACCTCGCCCTCCCCGGCCACCACGAAAAACATCTCTTCATTGACCCGATGACTGTGAAACGGGCTGCCGCGCATGCCCGGTGGCAGCGCATATAAACGGTAGCCGAGCTTCTGCGCGCCCAGTTGCTGGCCGATTCGGGCCATGCTCTGCTGATATCGTCCGGCGGTTTCGCCTTCGGGGGCGAGGGCTTCGGGCAGCGGTTCGAGTTCGACCTGGTGCAGGTTGAGAATGGGCGGATGCATGCAAACCTCGGCTTTTTTGTGATGGGCAAGTCTGTGCTTGCTGGGGATTCAGTATAGGCAACCCGAAAACCGCAGTGTCTTCATCGCTGGCAAGCCAGCTCCCACAGGCTTTTGTGCTGGATTCATATTATGTGAACGACACAAAACCTTGTGGGAGCTGGCTTGCCAGCGATGAGGCCAGTTCAGCCAGCACAAAAGCCACGGTAATCAGCTACGGGCAAAGCCCACCGCCGCCTCGAACTGCTCAACCGTCGGGCGCACCCCGGTGTACAACACAAACTGCTCCAGCGCCTGAATCGCAATCACCTCAAGCCCGGTAATCACTCGTTTGCCTTCAGCCCGACCGCGCACGATCAAGGGCGTTTCCGAGGGAATCGCCACCACATCGAACACGGTCTCAGCCGATTTGATAACCTCAGGCTCAAACGCCAGTTGCCCCGCCTCCGGCCCGCCGTCCATCCCGACCGGCGTGACGTTGATCAACATCTGCGGACGCTCGTCGCCCATCTCGGCCTGCCAGCGATAACCCAGCGAATCCGCCAGCGCCCGCCCTGCACGCTCGTTTCGGGCAACGATCAAACCGTTTTTATAGCCACCATCCCGCAAGGCACTGGCCACCGCTTTGGCCATGCCGCCGCTGCCACGCAGGGCGAACGTCGATTCCTTGGGCACCGCGTGGGTTTCCAGCAATTGGGCGATGGCGATGTAATCGGTGTTGTAGGCCTTGAGGTGGCCGTCGGTGTTGACGATGGTATTGATCGACTGAATCGCCGCCGCCGACGCATCCAGTTCATCGACCAGCGCAATACTTGCTTCCTTGAACGGCATCGACACGCCGCACCCGCGAATGCCGAGTGCGCGAATCCCGCCCACGGCGCCCGGCAAGTCCTGGCTGCTGAAAGCCTTGTAGTAGAAATTCAGCCCCAACTGCTCGTACAAATGGTTATGAAACCGCAGACCGAAGTTCCCGGGACGCCCGGACAGGGACATACACAATTGGGTGTCTTTATTGGGGTTCATCTGCATGAAACTTTCTCCTTCAAACGCACTTTCAGATGGACGGAATGACGCACGGCACCCGTTCTGTTCGATCATATCGAGGTGTCTGCAACAGGCGTTAGGTGACTGTAAGCAAACGGGTACAGACCCTTACACAAACTTTACCTAACGGCTGTGCTGATTTTCAAAACGACGCTGTCTTAGAAGTATCCCCGCGATAATCCTTGGGTCTATTTGCAGATTCAAGCGCTGGGTTGAACAACGAGGAATTATCATGATCCGTAAACTTCCTGGCTTAGCTTTGCTGATCGGTGCATTGGCTGTTGCCGGACAGGCGCAAGCCGGTGGTTACTATTATCACGGTGGTGGCTATGGCCATGGCGGCGGTTGCTGCTGGGGCGGCGGTCACGCTGGATGGGTAGGCCCTGCCGCGGTCGGCGCCGTGTTGGGCGCAGTGGTAGCGGGTTCGGTGATGTCCTCACCGCGCACGGTTTACGTGCAGCAACCGGTCTATGTGCAACCCCAACCGGTCTACGCTCCGCCACCGGTCTACTACCAGCCACCACCTCCACCGGTTTATTACCAGCCACCTGGCTACTACGTTCAGCCTCGTTACTAAGGCCGACGTCCAGAGCTTTCGGGCTGTAAATGAAACAGGCTCCGCCGCAAGGCGGGGCCTGTTTTCGTTTCAGGGTGTCTGAATAAATCTCGCCGAGGTCGCTATCGGGACTACGCTGGCGGCTAGAATCGTCATGATTGACGTAAACCCTTCCGTCTTTTTTTGCGGAATACGGTCATATTTATGTCATCTCGGGCCCGCAAGCTTGGGCCGTCCGCAAACAACAGGTCGATAACAACAAGGACGAATGTATGCCAACACAAAACCCGCACCGCATCGTCGGTCTGTGCACCTCAAGCAAGGTGTACAGCGCTTTGACTGAACTCAAGCACCTTGAGGGCCACCGCTGCGCCAAGCTTCTTTCGCTGCTGGCGGAAAATCTGGTGCACAAAGGGCTGCTCAATGAGCGCGAAGTGATGCACATGCTCGATCAAGTGGTGGATTGAGGCCTGACCTCACTGGCGTCAATGACCACTATCGAAAGCGTTGATTGTCGGTAAAACCGTCGAGCCCCTAAGGTACCCCCATAGATTGATGGAGGTACGTGTCATGGCTCAGGTTCAAATCATGTCGGTAATCGGCAGCGCTGTTCCCGCTTCACTCAGAGCATCGGGCTTGCTCGCCTGCTGGTATCTGATGCGCGATGGCGAGCCGATCAGCGGCCCGCTGACTTCGTTGCCTGCCGCTCAGGCCCTGTCGGAAAAAATCGTCAGCAACCCTTTCCGCGCTTAAGGCAGTTGCACTTTCGGCTTGTTCTCGATGAACAACGCCCAGCTCGACATGAACAAGGCCGCGATCAGTGGCCCGATGACGAAGCCGTTCAGGCCAAACACCGCCAGACCGCCGAGGGTCGAGATCAGAATCATGTAATCCGGCATCCGCGTGTCCTTGCCGACCAGAATCGGTCGCAGCACGTTATCCACCAGGCCGATCACAAATACCCCGAACAACCCCAGCACCACGCCCTGCCAGATCATCCCGCTGAGCAGGAAGTACGCCGCCACCGGTGCCCAGACAATCCCCGCCCCCACCGCCGGCAACAGCGACAGAAACGCCATCGCTACCGCCCAGAGCAACGCGCTCGGAATATCCAGAAACCAGAAAATCGCCCCGCCCAGCGCGCCCTGCGTGATCGCAACCACGAGATTGCCTTTCACCGTGGCGCGTACCACCCGGTTGAATTTCAGCTGCAAGCGTCGTTTGTGATTCTCCTGCAAGGGCACCGCGGTGCGGATCTTGCGCACCAGCTCAGGGCCATCGCGCAGAAAGAAAAACAGCAGGTAAAGCATGATGCCGAAGCTGACGACAAACTCGAACGTGCCCTGGCCGAAACTGAACGCCTGACTCGCCAGCACCTGACTGCCCTGCATTGACGCCTTGACGATTTTCTCGCGCAGACCGTTGAGTTCGCCCATACCGAAGCGGTCGAGCAGGTGTTGAAAGTACGGCGGCAGGCTGTGTTTGAACTGCGCCACGTAGGCGGCAATGTCCAGATCACCGCTTTCGATGTTCTTGTACAGCGTCGCGCCTTCCTGCACTAACAGCACGCTGATGATGATCACCGGCAAAATCGCGATCACCAGACAGATGAACAACGTGCACAGCGACGTCAGGTTGCGCTGCCAGCCAAATCGCTGCTGCAACTGGCGCTGCATCGGCGCAAACAGAATGCCCAGAATGACCGCCCAGAACACCGCGCCGTAGAACGGCAGCAGAATCCAGATAAAGGCTACCGTCACCAGCAGCAACAGCACGGCGAGGGATTTGTTTTGCAGATTCTTTTCGTTCATGTCCGGTCCATGTCAGTCAGGCGTCGTGCACGCCCCGGTGCTTAGTCAACCGGGGCGTGCACGAGTGCCATCTTTATTCATGGAGCATAGTTGCCGATGACTCAGCGCACTGGCAGCTTGATGATCTGCGCGGTGGTCATCACGTCGCCGAAGGTATCTTCGACTTCAGCCAGAGCGGACTGATGCAGCGAATCCTTGTCGACGGAAACACCGTTGGCGCGGGTGATGGCGCGGGTTGCCGAGGCGTCGGACGCCACGATCACGTTGTATCCCAGTGGCGCTGCATCACGCGCGGCACCAGCCACGCAAGCGTGAGTCATCAGGCCCGAGATGATCACCGTCTCGATACCGGACTTCTTCAGACGTTCGTTCAAATCAGTGCTGCCAAATACGCTGACAGTGGTCTTTTGCAGCACTACGTCCTTGGCTCGCGGCTGCATGTCCGGGTGGAATTTCACCGTTTCGCCATCAATCGCGAACACCGCAGAGCCGGCCGGCGCGACATGTTGTACGTGATACACCGGGATTTTGTGGCTGTCGGCAAAAGCCATCAGCTCGCGGGTTTTCGCCAGTGCAGCCGCACCGTCCGGGATCGGCATTTTGCCGGTGAAGTATTCATTCTGGAAATCGATCACCAACAGCGCGGATTTGCCGGCCGGCAGTTGCTGGGTTGGCGTCGCCCCCGACATCGCCCGAATGGTTGGGTGGCTGTTGTCGGCCATCGCGCCAGTGCTGGCCAATACGCCGGAAATTGCACAAGCGGAGAGAAAACGACGAGTAAAACGCTGCATGGGAATTTCCTTTCTTCAGTTGAGTAGATGGAGGAAATCTTAAGCAGGCGTCGCCCAATCGAACACAGTGCCGGCAGCACATGATCTGTGCTGTTTCTGCACAGATCGAACGCCTGAACCCAAACATAGATTCAGATCAATGACCCCCGCTTGCAACCGGTCTACCCTGCCGCACTTTTGCGACCGACGCTGCCATGACTCTCACACCTTCCCTTGCCGCACCGGAGCTGCTCGCCCCCGCCGGCACCCTGAAAAACATGCGCTACGCCTTCGCCTACGGCGCCGATGCGGTCTATGCCGGCCAGCCGCGATACAGCCTGCGAGTGCGCAACAACGAGTTCGATCATGCCAACCTGGCGCTCGGCATTCGCGAGGCGCAGATGCAGGGCAAACGTTTCTACGTGGTAGTCAACATCGCCCCGCACAACGCCAAGCTGAAGACCTTTCTCAAGGATCTGGAACCGGTGATCGAGATGGCACCGGACGCGCTGATCATGTCCGACCCGGGCCTGATCATGCTGGTGCGCCGGCATTTTCCGCAGATGCCGATTCATCTGTCGGTGCAGGCGAATACGGTCAACTGGGCGAGCGTCGAGTTCTGGCAGCAACAGGGTCTGAACCGGATCATCCTCTCGCGTGAACTGTCGCTGGAAGAAATCGCCGAGATTCGCCGGCAAGTGCCGGAGATGGAGCTGGAGGTGTTCGTCCACGGTGCGCTGTGCATGGCGTATTCCGGGCGCTGCCTGCTGTCGGGTTACATGAACAAACGTGATGCCAATCAGGGCAGCTGCACCAACGCCTGCCGCTGGAAATACTCGGCGCAACCGGCCACGGAAAACCAGCTCGGCGACATCGTGCAGACCTGTGAGCCGACGCCGACCCTTGGCCTCGGTACACCAACCGACCAGGTGTTTCTGTTGCAGGAAGCCAATCGCCCGGACGAGTTGATGCCGGCCTTCGAAGACGAGCACGGCACGTACATCATGAACGCCAAGGACCTGCGCGCTGTGCAGCACGTCGAGCGACTGACGCGGATGGGCGTGCATTCATTGAAGATCGAGGGGCGCACCAAATCGCACTTCTATTGCGCACGCACCACTCAGGTGTATCGGCGGGCGATTGACGATGCGGTGGCCGGACGGGAGTTTGATCGCAGCCTGATGACGGATCTCGAGTCCCTGGCCCAGCGGGGTTATACCGAAGGTTTTCTGCGGCGCCATGTGCATGACGAGTACCAGAATTACCAGCACGGCAGCTCGGTGTCGGAGCGTCAGCAGTTTGTTGGCGAATTGACCGGGGAACGCCGTGATCGGCTGGCGGAGGTCAAGGTGAAGAACCGCTTTGGTTTGGGGGATCATCTGGAGCTGATGACGCCCAAGGGTAACTTTCACTTCGATCTGCATCAGTTGCAGAACCTCAAGGGCGAGGCAATCGAAGTGGCCCCGGGGGATGGGCATACCGTTTACCTGCCAATCCCGGATGCGGTGGACCTTCGCTTCGGCCTACTGATGCGCGACCTGACAAACACATAACCCTGTAGGAGCTGCGGCACGCTGCGATCTGTTGACTTTGGCTTTTAAAAACAGGATCAAAAGATCGCAGCGTGCCGCAGCTCCTACAAGTGCCGGGCGGTCAGGCGAACTCCTCACGCAACATCGCCACAAACGCCTCACGCGCCGGGTGCACCCCGGCGTTTTCATGCCAGTAAAACAAATTGTCGACCGCCGTCAGTTCCGGGAATTCATACCCCACACACCCGGCCCCTTTGGCGTACTGCTCATACACGCCTTTGGGTACCAGCGCGACGCCAGCCCCGGCACTCACGCAGCCGACAATCGCCCCGTAACTGGCCAGACTGACAATCGGCAGCGCCTGCCCCTGACGCAATAACCAATGCTCCAACGCCGCCCGATACGGACAGCCCTGCGGCCACATGAACACGGTTTTGTCCTGCAGATCATTGATATCGCGCACCGGCCCGAACGAGGTCGATGCGATCAGCAGCAACTCTTCGCGATACATCGGCGTGCGCTTGAGTTGTGAACGTTCGACATCCACGGCAACGATGGCGCCGTCGAGTCGATGACTGACCGTGTCATCAAGCAACTGCCCCCAGGTGCCCGTGGTCAGCTCCAGCGCGACACGCGGATAGCGCTTGTGAAACTTCGCCAGCAAGCGTGGCAAACGCCCGGTGGCCGAAGACTCGATGGCACCGATGCGCAGCGGGCCGGACGGTTCTGCGGCCGGATCGACTGCGCGTTTGGCTTCGGCCGTCAGCGCCAGAATTTTCTCGGCATACGCCAGAAAGGTTTGCCCCGCCGGACTGATGCGCAATCCGCGCCCCTCGCGTAGAAACAACGCCACGCCCAGTTCGGCCTCCAGCGCCTTGATGCGCGCGGTGATATTCGACGGCACGCAAAACAGCTTTTCGGCGGCCTTGGCGATGCTGCCAAGGTCGGCCACGGTCTTGAACATGCGGATCTGCGCCAGCTCCATACTCATCACTCAAAGTGAACATTCAGCGCAGTATAAGTCAGTTGTGGAGACCTATACCGCTGTCGATACTCGGCGCATCAAGCCTCAGGTGCCCGATCATGCCGCCGCTCTCTGCATCACCAACCAGAATCGTTTTAGCCATGATGTTCGTCGTTGGCTGCTGGGCGTACTCGCCGACCGGTATTCATATCGGCCTGCAAGCGTATGAACCCGGCCATCTGGCGTTGTTGCGGTTTCTCCTGGCGTCGTTGTTCATGGCGGTGATCGCCGCGTTCAACGGCATTCGCCTGCCACGACTGCGTGATGTGCCGCTGCTGTTCGCGCTGGGATTCTTTGCGGTCAGCCTGCACCACGTTGCGCTGAACATCGGCCAGCAAAGCGTGAGCGCCGGGGCGTCCAGTGTGTTGGCGCAATCGACGCCGTTGTTCAGCACATTACTCGCACGTTTCCTGTTCAAGGATCAGGTCAGCGCCTGGCGCTGGGGCTGTGTGCTACTGGGGTTGGTTGGTGTAGTGATTGTTGTCAGCGGCGACCGTGGGCTCGGTCATCTCGATGCGCATGCGCTGCTGATCCTGCTGGCGGCAGTGTCGTGGAGCATTTACTTCGCGCTGCAAAAACATCATGCCCAGCGCTACGACGGCTTGAGCCTGGTGTGTTATGCGGTGTGGTCGGGGACGTTGTTGCTGCTGATTTATTTGCCGGGGCTGGGTGAAGCGGTTGTAAAAGCGCCGTTGCGAGTGCAATGGGCGGTGCTGGCGCTGGGCGTGTTTCCCAGCGCCCTCGCCTATCTGGCGTGGGGATTTGTGCTCAAGCATGTGGATCTGAGCCGGGCGACGATGACGCTGTATCTGATTCCGCCGACGGCGATGGGGATTGCTTCGGGGGACTGGGTGAGCGGCCTAACCTTATGGTTTTGGTGGGGGCGGCGGTGGTGTTGATCAGTGTGCTGGCGCTGAATCTGGAGCGACGGGTTTTGCTGGTTCGGGCGGCTGGGGTTTGATCCGGATATTCAGTGATGCTGATGCCGTCATCGCCAGCAGGCTGGCTCCCACATTTGAAATGCATTCCCCTGTGGGAGCCAGCCTGCAGTGATGCTGATGCCGTCATCGCCAGCAGGCTGGCTCCCACATTTGAAACGCATTCCCCTGTGGGAGCCAGCCTGCTGGCGATGACGGCGTCAGGAACGACATCAATCAACCTCAGCGTCGATCATCCGACAACGGCGTCGGCTCATCCGCCGGCGGCACATCATCATCCGCCGCCGGGTCCTTCCAGTCTTCCGGCCGATCCGCATCACTCAACGGATCGCGCCCGGGCGACATCCCCGGAGGCGCATCGTGGTCCGCCAGACTGGGCTCATCCGTGCCGGGCATTGTCGTGTGGGTTGGATCGGTTGGAATCGCGCCACCCTGAAACAGCGAATCATCAGCCATGACACACCTCTTGAAAAAGGCCCGGAAAGCCCAGGTCGTACAGGTTGGAAATCTTGCCCTGTACGACGTGCCATCGAACAGACCAGCGGCACTCAACCCTGCGCGGAAAACCGGTCGCGACTGTTGGTCAGGTGCAACCACATCGCTGCCCGCGCTGCATCCGGGTCCTGACGTTTGATCGCGTTGAGGATCGCCTCATGCTCCAGGTTCGCCAACTGCCCCAGCTTGCTCAAATCCGCCGCCCCGCGTTCAACGGCATTGACCCGGGTTCGCGGAATCATCGCACTGCCCAGATGCTGCATGATCTCGCTGAAACAAACGTTGCCGGTGGCTTCGGCGATCAATAGGTGAAAGCGCCGGTCGGCTTCGACGCAACTGTCGTTGTTCGCCAGCAGACTTTGATAATCGTCGAGTGCCTGCCGCATCTGTAGCAGTTGCTGTTCACTGCGCCGCAGTGCCGCCAATGCCGCTGCCTGCGTTTCCAGCCCCATGCGCAACTCCAGAATGCTGCGCACCCCCAATGCCGTATCGACGTTCAGCCGCAGGCCCTGCTCCGGCGCCCGTTCAATGACGAAAGTACCGATGCCATGGCGGGTCTCCACCAGGCCCGAGGCCTGCAATTTGGATATCGCCTCGCGCACCACCGTGCGACTGACGCCGTGCTCCTGAACGATAGCGTTTTCCGACGGCAACTTGTCCCCAGGCAGCATCTGGCCGAGCAGGATGCTCTGGGTCAGTTTCTCCACCAGGTCATGGGCCAGATTATGGGCGCGCTTGCGGGCGGGGGCGTCGAGGTCTTCTTGCATGGTCAATGTCCGGCGATCGGGGGCAGTCGGATCGTAGCACTGCCCGTCTCGACACAGATTGAAATTTTGCCACCAACTTGTATGACAACACTCAAGAAAACGGTGGCTAAACGTGTAAAAACGACCTTCATGTGCGTTTAGAAAGACTGATTTTCAACGCAAAACCAGAATCACCAACCGAGCAAAACCTTAGCAATCATTAGCCTAAAAAACTATAAATGCATAAAAACCCACTTCGATCGCCAAAAATAATTGGTCTTCTCTACTTGTAGGACAAAAAATTCAAGTTGTATGATGTCTATCAACATCGCAGCATCAGCAACGCCCCGCATAAAAATAATCAGTGGGAGAAAACCAAGTGAAATCATCCATCGCCGGGATGAATGAAGGCGTCGATTCGACGCTGACATCCGCCATCTCGAAAGTGAAACGCCACATCCTGCCGCTCTTCGTGATCATGTTCATCGTCAATTACATTGACCGGGTGAACATCGGTTTCGTCCGCACACACATGGAACACGACCTTGGCATCGGTGCTGCCGCCTATGGTTTCGGCGCCGGTCTGTTCTTCATCGGTTATGCATTATTCGAAGTTCCTTCCAATATCCTTTTGCAAAAAGTCGGTGCACGTATCTGGCTGACCCGGATCATGCTGACCTGGGGTCTGGTGGCGGCCAGCATGGCGTTTATCCAGAACGAAACGCATTTTTATGTGCTGCGGTTTCTGCTCGGTGTCGCCGAGGCGGGCTTCTTTCCAGGCGTGATCTACTACTTCACTCGCTGGCTGCCCGGCGCCGAGCGCGGCAAGGCCATTGCGATTTTCCTCAGTGGTTCAGCCGTGGCTTCACTGATCTCCGGCCCGCTGTCCGGCCTGCTTCTGCAAATAGAAGGACTGGGGCTGCATGGCTGGCAGTGGATGTACTTCATCGAGGGCATGTTTTCGGTGAGCCTGTGCGTGTTCGTGTGGTTCTGGCTCGACGCCAAACCGCATGACGCCAAGTGGCTGACCCGCGCCGAACAGGATGCGCTGGTCAATGCCATCGACGCCGAACAACTGGCCCGCGAAGCCGCGACACCGATCAAGCCGTCACTGGGCAAACTGCTCAAGGATCGCCAGATCATTCTGTTCTGCCTGATCTACTTCTTCATCCAGTTGACCATCTATGCCGCGACGTTCTGGCTGCCGAGCATCATCAAGAAAATGGGTGACATGAGCGACTTCCAGGTCGGCTTGTTCAACTCGATTCCCTGGCTGCTGTCGATCATCGGTATGTATGCCTTCGCGACGTTCTCGGCGAAATGGAAGCACCAGCAGGCGTGGGTGGCCACCGCATTGTTGATTGCTGCAGCGGGGATGTTCATGTCCACCACGGGCGGACCGATCTTCGCCTTCGTCGCGATCTGCTTCGCGGCGCTGGGCTTCAAGTCGGCGTCGTCGCTGTTCTGGCCGATTCCACAGGCGTATCTGGATGCGCGCATCGCTGCGGCGGTCATCGCGCTGATCAATTCGGTGGGCAACCTCGGCGGTTTCGTTGCGCCGACCACGTTCGGCTTGCTTGAACAGAACACCGGTTCGATTCAGGGCGGCTTATATGGTCTGGCCGCTACGTCGATCATCGCCGCGATCATCGTGTTCTTCGCCCGCACCACGCCAAAAACCACCCCTGATGTCGCCGTGGCCGATGCCGCGCCGAAACACGCCTGAATTCCGTTTGAAAGGATCATGACAATGACTGCACACGACACTGCCAAAGCTCCGATCATCACCGACATGCAAGTGATCCCGGTCGCCGGTCACGACGGCATGCTGCTTAACCTGAGCGGCGCTCACGGGCCTTTTTTCACCCGAAACATCGTCATCCTCAAGGACAATGCCGGCCACACCGGCGTCGGTGAAGTGCCCGGTGGCGAGCGCATCCGCCAAACGATCGAAGATGCGCGCAGCCTGGTGGTCGGCAGCCCGATTGGCACCTATCAGAAGATCCTCAATCAGGTCCGCCAAACCTTTGCCGACCGCGATGCCGGTGGCCGTGGTCTGCAAACCTTCGATCTGCGCATCACCATCCACGCCGTGACCGGACTGGAAGCCGCCCTGCTCGATCTGCTCGGCCAACACCTCGACGTACCGGTAGCGGCGCTGCTCGGTGAAGGTCAGCAACGCGATGAAGTGAAGATGCTCGGGTATCTGTTCTACGTCGGCGACCAACGCGAAACCGACCTCGCCTATCGCAGCGAGCCGGACGCCGACAACGACTGGTTCCGCGTGCGCCATGAGCGAGCGATGAGCGCCGACGCCGTAGTTCGTCTGGCCGAAGCCGCCCATGCGCGCTACGGCTTCAAGGATTTCAAACTCAAGGGCGGCGTGCTCAGCGGTGACGCGGAAATCGAAGCGGTGACCGCGCTGGCCGAACGCTTTCCCGATGCGCGGATCACCCTTGATCCGAACGGTGCGTGGTCACTCAAAGAAGCGATTCGGCTATGCCGCGACCAGCATCATGTGCTGGCTTACGCCGAAGACCCGTGCGGTGCGGAAAATGGTTATTCGGGGCGCGAAGTGATGGCCGAGTTTCGCCGCGCCACCGGACTGAAAACCGCCACCAACATGATTGCCACCGACTGGCGGGAAATGGGCCATGCGATCCAGTTGCAATCGGTGGACATTCCGCTGGCGGACCCGCACTTCTGGACCATGCAGGGCTCGGTCCGCGTCGCGCAGATGTGCCACGAATGGGGCCTGACCTGGGGCTCGCACTCCAATAACCACTTCGACATTTCGCTGGCAATGTTCACCCATGTGGCCGCCGCCGCGCCGGGCGAAATCACCGCCATCGACACCCACTGGATCTGGCAGGACGGTCAGCGCCTGACCAAAGCGCCATTGCAGATTGTCGGCGGCTGCGTGCAGGTGCCGAAAAAGTCGGGATTGGGCGTCGAACTGGATCTGGATCAGGTGGCCAAGGCGCACGAGTTGTACAAAGGCATGGGACTTGGCGCCCGGGATGACAGCGTGGCGATGCAGTTCCTGATCCCGGGCTGGAAGTTCGACAACAAGCGGCCCTGCCTGGTGCGCTGAACCGGAACTGGCGACCGATTCGGCCGGATCAGTTCGAGGCTTGCAGCAGCCAGGCCTTGAACGCAGCCATCGCCGAGGATTCCGGGCGGGACTGCAACCGCGTCAGCCAATAGCTGCCGGTGGTGATTTCAATCGCAAACGGCTGGCGGATGCTGTCCGCCGCCAGTTGCCGGGCGAACATCAGCGGTGGCGCGAGGGCCACGCCACCGCCCTGCAACGCGGCTTCCATCATCGCCAGTGACGAGTCAAAGACGATGCTTTGCGGTGGCGCGGCATGGGTCGCCAGACCAGCAGCGTGAAACCACTCCGGCCATTCGTCGGTGCGATACGAACGCAGCAACGTCTGTTGCAGCAAATCCCCCGGACTGTGCAATTGCCGGGCGATTTCCGGCACACACAACACCGACAGCGGTGCTTCGAGCAAACGGGTCGCCTCGATGCCATGCCACGCCCCGGCGCCAAAGCGGATGGCGTAATCCAGCCCCTCAGCGGCGACATCCACCCGGTTGTTGTTGGTCGACAGCCGCAAATCTATGAGCGGATGTTTCGCCCGGAACTCCGCCAGCCTCGGCAACAGCCAACCCACGGCGAACGTGCCCACCGCGCCGACCGTTAACATCTCGCGATACTGCCCACCCGCGAGGCGCTCCAGAATTTGCGCGATATGATCGAATGATGTGCTCAGCACCGGCAACAGGGTTTCGCCCTCGCTGGTCAGCATCAGCCCACGAGGCAGGCGTTTGAACAGGGTTACGCTGAGTTGCGCTTCGAGGCTTTTGACCTGATGGCTGACGGCAGCCTGGGTCACACACAGCTCCACCGCTGCGCGGGTAAAACTCAGATGACGCGCCGAGGCTTCGAAAGCGCGCAGCGCGTTGAGTGGCAATTGTGGTCGAATCATGCCAAGCCCCAAATTTTTCTAATGGCTGGTCCGAGATATCGTCGTTTGTCGAACCACAGCGGACTGCCTAAATTGGCCGCGCTGATCAGCCGGCCAAGTGGAAAGAACGCCCGCAGTGTAGCGGGATATCACTATCAACACTCATGGAGAGTGGTTCATTTATGTATTCATCCAACCCGACCAGACTCATTTCCTATAGTGCTTTCGGGCTTCTGTTCGGCGCTGCTGCCTGCGTCGCCGCTCCGCAAACCGATGCGCAACTGCAAACGCTGGTAAAGGACGCCGTGACACCGGTCATGCAGCAGCAGAACATTCCTGGCTTGGCCGTCGCCGTCACCATCAATGGCCAACCGCATTACTTTAACTACGGCGTCGCCAGCAAGGACACCAGGCAAAAAGTCAGCGAAGACACCCTGTTCGAGATCGGTTCGGTGAGTAAAACCTTCACCGCGACCCTCACCGGTTACGCCCTCGCTACCGGCAAGCTGAATCTGTCGGACAAGGCCAGCGAGATCTGGCCCGAACTGCGTGGCAGCGCATTCGACGGTATCACCGTGATGCAATTGGCTACCTACAGCGCCGGCGGATTGCCGCTGCAATTCCCGTCCGATGCGGATTCTTCCGACAAGATGCTCGGCTATTTCCAGCACTGGAAACCGGTTTATCCGGCGGGCAGCCATCGTCAGTATTCCAACCCGAGTATCGGTTTGGCCGGGTATCTGGCAGCAAAAAGCCTGGGCCAGCCGTTTGACCAAATAATGAGCGAAACCCTGCTACCGAAACTCGGTCTGCAACACACCTACCTCCAGGTGCCGAGCACGCAGATGGGCCTTTATGCCATGGGCTATAACAAGGACAACCAGCCAGTTCGGGTCAGCCCCGGCGCACTGGATTCGCAAGCCTATGGTGTGAAAACCAGCGCAGCGGACCTGCTGCGTTTCGTCCAGGCCAACCTGAAACCCGGCACGCTCGAAGCGCCACTGCAAAAAGCCATTGCCGCCACCCAATCTGATTACTACAACGTCGGTGACATGACTCAGGGCCTGGGATGGGAAATGTATCGCTACCCGATCAGCCTTGACCGATTGCTGGCCGGCAACAGCACAGAGATGGCCATGCAGGCGCACAAAGTAGAGTGGCTCAAACCGCAACCACCACACCTGGACAACGTGCTGATCAATAAAACCGGCTCGACGGGCGGCTTTGGCAGTTACGTGGCGTTCGTACCGTCGAAAGATGTTGGCGTGGTAATACTGGCCAACAAGAATTTCCCGATCCCGGAACGGATCAAGATTGCCCACACAATTCTCAGCGCCGTTACCGACTAACTGCCTGACTCACCACCAGGGTGATGTGCACAAAAAAAATGGGGGACCTGTGAGGTCGCCCATTTTTGTTTCTGTGCTTAAAGTTGTGCCTGCAACCGCCATCCGACGATATCCATCAGATCACAACTGTCGCGCAAAGGAATCGCCAACACCCGGGCGAAATCCTGCAGCAACAAAGCGTCGTGTCCTTTGCCCTCATCGAGCGCAAGGGTTTCCAACAATTGCGTCACACATCGCAAGCGATATGCCGCCGTGCCGTGCAGCACATCCACCGGGGCTTCACTGTCGATCAACAGGCAGGGAATCTTGCAGTCGATTCCGGTAATGGGGATATATCGCGGTCGCAGGCGTGGATTGCTGGAATCGAATGACCCTGACCCTGTGGGGGGTTCGGGAGGATTTGGAGTTGGCTTTTTCATGGTGAAGTTCCATCGTGGATTGTAGGAAAACTACCGATCTCACTTCCACATGAGGGTGGCAGCTGTACGCAGGTGTGGAAGACCGGGTAAACCCACCAACCCCGGCGCACTCGAAAGTGCTCCCGCGTACAGCCACCAAAACGCGGCAATGTTGACATAAATATCGCCGACATACGTTTTGGAGACGTTGATGGGTGTAACCGATCTCCGGACTTCCACATCCGACCACTGTTTTTTGCAGCGGTCCAAGAAGGTTATTCCTGTGCTCCACAACGCACCAGTTCACCAACGCCGCCGCGCCTTGCAGGAAATTTCCGACGCAGAAGAAGGCAGTCGCGCCGTCGTTTTTTGTTGGCACATGCTGCAACGACTTTTGATTAGCGACGGGATTCGTTGTATCTACACTGGAGCGAACCAATTAGCGGGCGGGGAATGACATAATGCGCGGCAAAGTTTTTAAACCGTCTGACCCTCGAAGGGCGTTGTAATGGAAATTTTCAGCTTTAGCCTAAAGGATGTCGGCCGGTTCACCGATTTGACCGTTTATCTGGCCCCTACCGCAAAGAACCCATCGAACGTGACGGTGCTTGTCGGAAACAACGGCGCGGGTAAAACCACACTTTTAAAATCGTTGGCTACTTCATTGAGCTGGTTGGTTGCTCGAATTCGCACTGAAAAAGGCAGCGGCAGCCATCTAGCGGAAGAGCACATCCGGAACGGCGCCTCTGTCGCAGTAATTTTGATTGCGGCGGCTGATCTATCACTGGCGCGCTCGACCCCTCCAGTTGGAGAGGACGTTCTCTTCTCTTGGGGCATAGCTCGTGGCAAGCAAGGACGAAAAACAGATGTGCATAGTGAGTTAGCAGAAGCTAGCCTGCTGGCAGATCACTACCGAGCACGGCTTACCGCTGATGACAACGCTTCACTGCCGTTAATCGCTTATTACCCAGTAGAGCGTTCGGTCCTTGAGATCCCGCTCAAAATAAAAACCAAACACACCTTCGACCAACTCGACGGCTACGACAACTCGCTCAACCGGGGCGTAGATTTCCGCCGTTTCTTCGAATGGTTCCGCGAACGCGAAGACAGCGAGAACGAAACCGGCATTTCCGACACTGCACTGGCCGAAATCGCCAAAAAATTTGGTACAGACAATGACATCTGGAAAACTCTTTCCAAGCTAAAAGCCTCGTCTCGCGACCGCCAACTGACCGCCGTCCGCTCCGCCATCGCTGCATTCATGCCCGGCTTCAGCAACCTGCGCGTCCAGCGTAAACCGCGCCTGCACATGGCCATCGACAAGGACGGCGTAACCCTCAACGTCGCCCAACTCTCCCAAGGCGAGAAATCGATGATGGCGCTGGTCGGCGATATCGCCCGTCGCCTGGCAATGATGAATCAATCGCTCGACAACCCGCTGCACGGTGACGGCATCGTCCTGATCGACGAAGTAGACCTGCACCTGCATCCGAGATGGCAGCGCAGTCTGATCCGGCAATTGAGCGAAACCTTTCCCAACTGCCAGTTTGTCCTGACCACTCACTCGCCACTGGTCATCAGCGATGCGAAAGACGTGCTGGTTTACGTGCTCAACGACGGTGAAATCCACGAGCACAATGGGCTTTATGGGCTGGACGCCAATCAGGTTCTGCTCGAAGTAATGGACACCGACATCCGTAACAGCGACGTGCAGAAGCGCCTGAATCGGTTGATGGAGCGTTTGCAGGACAATGACCTGAAAGCGGCGAAGTCTCTTTTCGCCGAACTTTCCGATGAGTTGCCGCAGGGTCATATCGAATTGGCAAAAGCCACGCTGCTGATCCGCAAACTGGAGCTACGTCGTGCGTAAGATCGACAAAGGAACTGAACCTGCGGTAATGGCTCAATGGAAGCGAGCAAACAGCACCTCGACTTACCAGGATTTACCACCCGAAGAACGTCAAACCGTGCGCACGGCCTGTATCACTGAACAATTTGGACTTTGCGCGTATTGCTGCCAGTCGATCACTGTCGATACGGCGCACAACGAACATGTCGAAGCTCAGAACCGCAATCGCGCCCGCACTCTGGATTTCAGCAATATCGTCGCAAGTTGCCAAAGTCATCAGCACTGCGGACATGCTCGTGGAACCCAGCTTTTGGGGCTGACGCCATTCATGGCTGAATGTGAGTCCGAGCTCAGGTTCTACTTGTCAGGGCGGGTAATCGGTACCACCGACCGAGCGGCTGACTCAGTCAGAACCTTGAAACTTGGCGATACCGAAGAAAGTAACCGCGGGCTTATCGGGAAACGAAAAAAAATGGTCGACGACCTTATTTTTACCGGTGGACTGCAGCCTGGTGAGCTAGAGGACGAGGAGCTTCTGGGTATTCTTCTTGTAGACATGCTGAGACCCGACAACGGCTTGCTTCAGCCCTTCTCCCCTGTCCTCGTAAACGTCCTGCGTCAATTCCTGCTGTAATCATTGCCGCAACCCCATCCACGACATCATCCTCCTCTACACGACACCCACCATTGCATCACCCCGCAAACAACGTAGGATCGCGCTCTTTTTTCACACGCCCCTGCCACGCATCCCCCGCGCCGCGCTCTTCGCGCTGGCGCGGCTATGCTGAAACAGGGCATGAGGGCTGATTGATGAAAGTGCTGTTGGTCGATGATCACGCGGTTGTACGCATGGCGATCGGGATGATTCTGACCCGCGAAGGCCATGAGATTGTCGGTGAATGCGACAACGGCGTGGATGCGTTGAGCAAAGCTTTCGAGCTCAAGCCCGATGCGATTGTGCTGGACCTCGATATCCCGCAACTCGACGGTATGGCGGTGATTGACCGCTTGCGCAGCGGCGGCAGCAGCGCCCACGTGTTGGTGCATACCGGGTTGAAAAGTCCGACGTATGCCGCGCAATGTCTGCGCGCCGGGGCTTCGGCGTTTTTGTCGAAGGTCGATGATCCAGTGGAGATTGCCACGGCGCTGAAAGCCGTGGCCAGCGGCAAGACCTGGTTTCCAGTGGGCGCGCTGAATTCGGTGCGGCACAGCGATTTTGCGCAGAACGATGCGCAACTGCTCGACGGCATCACCCGCCGTGAGCTCAAGGTGTTGCACGGTCTGGCCGAAGGTAAAAGCAACAAGCAGATCGCCGACGACATGTTGCTCAGCAACAAGACCGTCAGTACCTACAAGACCCGCCTGATGCAAAAGCTCAACGCCAACACCCTGCTTGAGCTGATCGAATTCGCCAAACGCAATCATCTGGTCTGAACCATGAACCGCAGCGTACGTCTGCTCAGCGTGTTGATTCTGGCGCTGTTGGCGCTGGCCGCACACGCCGAACCGCTGACCCTGCTCAGCCGCGCCGCCGACAATCGAATCACGCCGGTCTTGAGCAGCGCCCAGCATGAATGGCTGATACACAAGGCTGTATTGCGTGCCGGGGTGTATCTGCCTGATCGACCGCCGCTGGATGTCACCGCCAATCAACGGGACTACGAAGGACTGTCGGCGGACTACCTCGATATTCTCGCCCGTGCCTTGGGCTTGCGCGTGCAGGTCGAGCGTTTTGCCAGCCAGGCCGAGGCGCTGGCGGCATTGCAACGTGGTGAAGTCGATCTGGTGCCGCGCATCAATCACCTCGAAGCGTCCTACAGCGACCTGCGCATGAGCGCGCCGTATGCCTACGACCAGGCCGTGCTGGTGAGCCGCTTCGGCACGCATTGGGCGAACAATGAGTTGCCGGCAGGTTTCACCGTGCTGTTCGATCCGGACTGGATCGTCGAAAGCCGAGTGACCGCGCTGTTTCCCGATCATCCGCACCAAGCCGTCGCCTCGACCCCGGATGGCCTGGGGCTGGTGGCGTACGGCGAAAATCGGGTGCTGCTGAGCGATGCGATTTCCGCGCAATACCTGCTCGCACGCAGTTACCAACAAAGCCTGAAACAGACCATTCAACGTGACTCCGAAGGTCTGGGCTTCAGCTTCGCCGTGCACCACGACGCCGCGCAGTTGTTGAATCTGCTCAATGGCGTACTGGCGAAAATCACCCCGCAGGAACGGCAGGAAATCGCCGGGCGCTGGGGGATCGGCACCAATCCGAAACTCGGTTATAGCCGTCTGCAACTGACACCGGACGAACAGCAGTGGATCAAGGACCACCCGCAAATCGAAGTGCTGGCCAACGATCTGTATCCGCCGTTCAGCTTTTTCGATGCCCAAGGCCAGATGCGTGGCATGGCGGCCGACCTGCTGGAGCTGATCAACGACCGCACCGGGCTGGTGTTCCGACCGGCGCAGATGTCTTCGATCGACGCGCTGACCAGCCGTGCGCAACGCTATCCGCCGGCGCTGATCGGCGCCATGACCTACAGCGCCCAGCGCGAAGCGCAATTGGCATTTTCCCGGGCCTACGTGACCAATCCGTTTGTGCTGGTGACCCGCACGCAGAGCGGGCATCCGGGCATGGATGGACTGGAAGGCCAGCGGGTCGCGATCATCAAGGATTCGGCCGCCGCCAATTGGCTGCAACGCGAATGGCCCGACGTGCGCAAAGTGGAAGTCGATACGCCGATTGAAACCTACGAGTTGCTCGCCGAAGGCCAGGTCGAAGGGGTGATTCAGCCGCAAATGGGCGCTGCGTATCTGATCGACCGCTACTTCCGTGGCCGCCTGCAAATCGACTCGGTACTCGGTTCGCAGCCGGCGCTGATCGCCTTCGCAACCGGCAAAAACAACCCGACGCTGGTGTCGATCCTCAACAAGGCCTTGCTCGACATCCCGCCCGATGTCTTCAACGAACTGGCCAACCGTTGGCAAAATCCGCAGGACAGTCAGGATGGCTGGGGCGCTTACAAAAACTGGATTCTGCGTGCGGGTTTGGTACTGGTGATGGCGCTGCTGGCAATCGTCGCGTGGAATCTTGGCCTGCGCGCGCAGATCGCTCAGCGGCTCAAAGCGCAAAAAGCCTTGAGCGATCAGTTGCTGTTCATGCAAGTGCTGGTGGACGGCACGCCGCACCCGATTTACGTGCGCGACCGCAAAGGTGTGCTGCTGAGTTGCAACCGCGCCTATTTGCAGGTCATGGACGTCGAACTCGATCAAGTGCTGAACAAGGGACTGATCGAGGCGAACATTCTGCCGCTCGACACCGCCCACAGTTACAAGCGCATTCACCGCGCCACGCTGGAAAGCGGTCTGCCGTCGTTCGACAACTTCGCCATGACGGTCAAGGGCACCACCTACCACATCTATCACTGGGCGCTGCCCTACCGCGATTCCGATGGCAGCATGACCGGGGTGATCGGCGGCTGGATCGACCTCACCGAACAGCAACATCTGCAACACGCGCTGTTGCAAGCCAAGCATCAGGCCGAGGCTGCCAACCGGGGCAAAAGTCATTTTCTGGCGGTGATGAGTCATGAAATCCGCACGCCGATGAGTGCGCTGATCGGCGTGCTTGAGTTGCTGCGCAACCGCCACTCGCAGCCCTCGGAAGACGCCGAACTGATCGACATCGCCGAAAAGTCCGCCGGCGGCATGATGGAGCTGATCGGCGAGATTCTCGACCTGAGCAAAATCGAGTCCGCGCAATTTGAACTGCGCAGCAGTCGCTGCTATCCGCAACGGCTGGCGCGCACCGTGGTGCAGGGTTTTGCCAGCCTCGCGCAACAGAAAAACGTTGAGCTGACGTTCAGCGCGCAGGATGCCGACCTCGCGGTGGAACTCGACTCGCTGCGCTTTCGGCAAATTCTCTCCAATCTGTTGAGCAACGCGATCAAGTTCACGCCACAAGGTTTGGTCAGCGTCGAGCTGAGTCTGATCCCGGATGGCACAACGGCGCAGTTGCGCGTCAGCGTGCGGGACACTGGCATCGGCATGGATGAGCAGCAGCGTCTGCGCCTGTTTCAGCCATACACCCAGTTCGAAACCGGCGACAGCGAAGTGCAGATCGGCAGCGGTCTTGGGCTGTCGATCTGCCGACAACTGACCGAGCGCATGGGCGGCCAACTGACCTGTACCAGCCTGCCTGGACAGGGTTCGTGTTTTACGTTGAGTCTGGACGTGACATTGCTCGCCGACGAACAACCGCCGCCGACTCTTGCCATCGAACAGCTGCCGCCGCTGCCCGTGCGCCATGTGCTGATCGTCGAGGATCACGAGTTCAATCGCGTGGTGTTGCAGCGGCAGCTAGAGTCGCTGGGGATGCGTGTGACCAGCGCCGAGAATGGCCTCGAAGGTCTGCGTCTGTGGGGCGAAGATGCCTTTGATTATCTGATCACCGACTGCAACATGCCGCTGCTCAATGGCGACAAGATGACCCGTCGCTTGCGTGCCATCGAAGCCGCCGAGGGGCGCAGGCCCACTCACGTAATCGGCCTGACGGCCAACGCCCAGCCGCAGGAAATCCAGCGTTGCCTCGATGCCGGAATGAACGATTGCCTGTTCAAACCGCTGACCCGCTGCGTGCTGGAACGCTATCTGCGTGAAGCCGAACAAACTCGTCAGGCTAACGCACCCTGCTTCGACCTGTCGAAAGTCAGCGCCATTACTGCCGGCGACAATGCCCTGACCCGGCAACTGCTCGCCACCGTACTGCGCACCAATCAAGAGGACTTCGACGCCATGCAGGCGTTGTTCACTGCCGGCGATGTTTCCGGGATGAACCGCTGCTGCCACAAGATTCTCGGCAGTGCACGGATCATTCATGCCGCGGGACTGATTGCCGCCTGCGAGCAACTGGAGTCGGCCTGCGAAACAACTGCGACACGCCAGGAGTTGTATCGCCTGTTCGAAAACTTCGTGCAGCAGATGAAGCGTTTGCAGTCACACCTGCAAACGGCGCTGAGCAGCCAACCTGTGTAGGACGCTTCCTACAAAAACTTGGGAAGTGCCTGCCTGATCCCTCTCCCTCACCTACGCAGAATTCGCCGCTTCTTCTCCCTGTTGTCGGCGGATCATTATGTTTGCGTTGGGTGTGCGGTTTTCTCGGATATCGATGTCGGGTGCATTGCTGCTAGCGGGTGCGCCGCTGTCGGTGAATGCTGCCGATTGTAATGCGCTGCATTGTCTGACGACGCCGCTGGCGAACATGACTGTGGACAACGGCGATATATTCGCCGTCGGCACTGGCGGCGACCTCAGCGACAGCAGTGTCAGCTTCGGTGAGATTCTCATCCTCGAAGAAGGTGTGACCAGCGGCACCACGGTCAGCAATAGCGGACGCTTGACGGTGCTGGACGATGGCAAGGCATTCGACAGCCTGGTCGAAAACGGCGTGATGGTGGTGGCTGGATCGGCCTCGGCGCTGACCACGCACATACTGGATGGCGATTTTGAAGTAACGCAAAACGCAGTGGTCAGCGATACGGCCATCGACGGCGGAACGATGTACGTGTTCGGCAACGCCACGGCGAAAGACACCCGCATCGCCAACAGTGCGGTGACGGTGTATGAGTCCGGCAACATGCAGCGCACGGTCATCAATGACGGCGGCACGATGTCACTCAGTGATCGCGCCACGGCCAGCGACACGCAGGTCAATCAGGGCGGTGTGCTCGACAGTGTGGCCGGCACCGGAGTGTTCAACACCACGGTCAATCGCGGCGGACTGATGGTGTTGGGTGATCGAGCCAGTGCCAGCGATACCACGCTTAATGACGGCGGTATGTTGAAGCTCAAGGGTGACGCAATTCTCGGCGGCAGCAACCGCATCGATGGTCATGTTGCCTTTGCCGATCCGGCGGTCACCGGCACCTTCCATACGTTGAATATCAATGGCTCGTTGAGCGGCAACGGGACGTTCTTGATTAACACTGATCTGGCTGCTTCACGTGGTGACCGGATCAACGTGCAGGGCCCGATCAGTGATCTGCACACGCTGGTAGTGGCCGATTCCGGCACCGCGCCAAGCGGTGCTCAGCAGTCGTTGATGCTGGTGAACGGCCATGGTGGCAGCGGCGATTTCCAGCTCTACGGCAGCACGGTCGATGCCGGGGCTTATCGTTACTCGCTGCAAAAACAGGGTGATGACTGGTATCTGGCGAAACCGTCGATCAACACCCCGGACGTCAGCATTGAGGAGCCGCAGACTCCGCTGCCAGCAGGCAAACCTGATCCGGTTGCCGAGCCGGTCCTGCCGCCGTCCATCAATCCTCCAGCGAAACAGGCTGACAGCCTGAGCAAAGGCGCCAATGCTGCCGTTGCCGGCCAAGCGGCCGCCGCTGCATTGCTCGGGGCACAAGCCGGCAGCCTGCAACAGCACTTTTCAAGTTTGCGCTCGGGCAAGGATCAGGGTGGTTTGTGGAGCCATGGCTACGGCGCCGAACAACGGATCGACACCGATAGCAGCCGTGCTTTTCAACAGCAGGTCAACGGTGTGGAAATCGGTGCCGATCAGGCGTTTGCCGTGGCCAATGGCACCCTGTATGTCGGCGGCCTGGTCGGCCAGGGTCGGGGACAACAGGATTTCGGCGAACGCAGCAACGGCACCATCGACAGCGTCACGCTGGGTGGTTACGCGAGTTATCAGGATCACGACGGCCTCTACATCGACACCACGCTGAAATACTCGCGACTGAACAACGACATCAAGATCACCAGCAACCTCGGCGACCCGGTCAAGGCGCATTATCAGAACCATGCGCTGAGTGCCGATGCGCAGGCCGGCAAGGTGATTGAGCTTGATCGCGGCTGGTTTGTCGAACCGCAAGTTGGCGTGCAAGTGGCGCGGGTCAGCGGTGGCAGCTACACCGCCAGCAATGGCCTTGCTGTGGAACAGGAGGCAATGGTTTCGCTGCAAAGCCGGGTTGGCGCGCAGTTCGGTCGCCAATTGCAACTGGACAGCGGCTTGCGGTTGAAGCCTTACGTGAAAGCAACGTGGGTGACCGAACATGCCGGTGACAGCACGGTGAAGGTCAACGGTTCAAGTCTGGACAGCCGGTTGCCGGGTTCACGAGTAGAACTGGCGGGCGGGTTGATGCTGGCGGCAGGGCAAAACCATCATGTCTATGTTGAAGGGCAATATGTAGAAGGCAGCGATATCAAACAGCCGTGGGCGGCGACGGTCGGATATCGCTATAGCTGGTAACCCCCGCAAAAAACTGTAGGAGTGAGCCTGCTCGCGATGGCGGTGTGTCAATCAACATAAGTGTTGGCTGGATAACCGCTATCGCGAGCAGGCTCACTCCTACAGGGGTTCAGTCATCCGGCATTTCTGCTGGCTTGGCTGGTTTCGCGGGCTTGGTCGGTTTTGCGCCCTTCGCGCCTTTGGTTGCTGGCTCGGTGGCGGCAGCAGGTGTCGTGACGCTCGGTGGCGCGATGTCCTTCTCGGTCGCAGGCAACGCATCAACCGTGTCGAAGACCTTCTTCAGATCGACAGACTTCGCTTCATCCCCCGATGCCGAGAGTTTGGTTTCGCCGTCCTTGCCCACCAGGAAAACTTTCGGATACGCCCCGGCACCGAGTTTCAGCGAACGCAGCAGCGCCATGGTGTCTTGCTGGCCAAGGTCCTTGCCGTCGAGTTGACCGGACATGTTGAGAATGGTGTAGACCTTGATGTTGCGGTCGGCGATGCCCTTTTTATTCGCCGGGTCCTCCAGTGACTTTTTCAAGCCGACCCACACCGGGTCAACGGTGCTCGACGCAATGACGATCAGCGGTCGGGCTCTGCCCATGTCCCCGGCTATCGGCGAATCGTTGTCAGCGGCGAACGAGGGGCCGGCAATCGCCAGCAAGAGTGTCAGGGTCAGTGACCTGATGAGCATGCGCATCTCCTTTTGATATCCACGCTCTAATGATTGCGCATCGCGGCGATTGTTCCGGGGTCGTGCCCGGCTAATTTGTTTCGCCTTGTCAGAAGCTTAGGTCAGCGTGCTCATTGCGCAACCGGATACGGTCGATCCTGACGCAGATTTGATTACCTTTTATGACCGCATTAGGGTGGTCGTTCTGCCAACGAAACGGAGTTCACCGCGCATGCATATCGACTACCTGTGCAACCACCCCAATCTGATTGGGGAGCTGGCCGAACTCAACTTCAAGGAATGGGGCGAGTTCCGCCCCGGCGACACACTTGAGGCGCGCACCGAACGCATGCGTGCAGCCTGTGGCAAAGGCGCGATTCCCAGCGTGGTGGTGGCGATTGAGGATTCACAATTGCTCGGCGGTGCGCTGCTGATCGACAGCGACATGAAGATTCGTCCGCAACTGACGCCATGGCTGGCCGGGGTCTACGTGAAGGCCGAACAGCGTGGTCGCGGGGTTGCCTCGCAACTGGTCAAGCGGATCGTTGACGAAGCTGCGGCCCTAGATGTGCGGGAGTTGTATCTGTACACCGACGCGGCACAGTCGCTGTATGCGCGACTGGGTTGGGAGGTGGTGGAGGATCTGGTTTACGAAGAGTTGCCGGTGACGGTGATGAAATTCACCATCCCACGCTGAATGTGGTGAATGAGAAACCCTGTGGCAAGGAGATTTATCCCCTCACCACAGGTCTGTATCGCCACCACGCTGGTGCCATGACTCAAAACGCCAGCTTATAGCCGATCAACACCAGCATCGTCGCCAGGCATGGGCGCAGCACTTCGTCGGAGATGCGTCCGGTCAGGTGGCTGCCGAGCCAGATGCCCGGAAGCGAACCGATCAGCAAGAAGCCCAGCACGCCCCAATCCATGTTGCCCATGCTCGCGTGGCCGAGGCCTGCGACCAGGGTCAGCGGTACGGCGTGGGCGATTTCAGTGCCGACCAGACGACGGGTCGGCAACAGCGGATAAAGGATAAACAACGCCACGGTGCCGAGGGCGCCAGCGCCAATCGAGGTCAGGGCGACCATGGTGCCGAGGATCAGACCGGTGATCACGGTCAGCACATTCAGCCGCGAACCGCTCGGGTTGTAGTTGCCGCCCGCACGTTTATGGGCGAAGGCCAGCAAGCGCTTCTTGAAGAAGATCGCCAGTGCGGTCGCAAACAGGACGAAGCCCAGGGCTTGCTTGATGATCGCGTTCATCGCGTCGGGCGCGGTGTGCAGGGAGCTGAGGAACCACAACGTCATCGCCACCGCCGGCACGCTGCCGAGGGTCAGCCAACCGGTAATCGCCCAGTCGATGTTGTCGTTCTTTTTGTGCACCAGCACGCCGCTGGATTTGGTAATGGCTGCGTACAGCAGGTCGGTGCCGACCGCCGTTGCCGGGTTGATGCCGAACCACAGCAGGATCGGCGTCATCAACGAACCACCGCCGACACCGGTCATGCCGACAATAAAACCCACCACCAGCCCGGCAATCACCAGGCCGAAATTTGCCAATTCCATTAAGACGTCCAGAAAACGACAGGGAAAATCTGGCCCGCAGCATAGCGATTTTTCTTATAACCACATATATCGATGCGGTCTATCGTTATGCCTTGGAGGAGTGAGCCTGCTCGCGATGGCTATGTACCAGTCAACGTTAACGTCAGCTGACAGGGCCTCATCGCGAGCAGGCTCACTCCTACAATGGAACGCGGTGAGTCAGTGAATTCGCCGTCCCGGCTTGAAGCTGTGGTTGCTGTTGATCCATACCGTAGCCAGTGCGATCAGCGACAGGATCAGCAGCGCCCACGGAAACGACATTGCCCCCGCCTGATCCAGCAGCAATCCGCCGAACAGACCGCCACCGGCAATCGCCACGTTCCACGAGGTGGTGAGCATTGCCTGCACCACATCGACATGGTCACCGGCCGAATCCGCCGCCGCAGTCAGCAGCAACGTCGCCGAGCCGCCAAACGACAGGCCCCAAACGGCCATGCATGCATAAACCAGCCATGGCGACGGAGCGGCGAGCGCCAACACCAGCGCAGTCACGGCAAACACTGCGAGGCTGATCAGCGTCAGCCAGCGCAGCCAGCGATCCACCAGCATGCCGATGATCCAGATCCCCAGCAGCGAGCACAGGCCGAACACCAGCAGCACCAGATCCACCCGTTCGGCGAGTCCGGCCTGCATCAGGAAAGGCGAGATGTAGGTGTAAAGAATGTTGTGGCCGAGCATCCACGTCAGCACCACAAACAGCACCGGCCGCACGCCCGGCAGACGCAGGGATTCAAGCAGCGGCAAACGTTCGGCGCTGGCCTGTCCCGGACGATCCGGCACCGCCATGACAATCCACGCCGCCAGCACCAGCGCCAGTGCAGACATGATGCCGAAAGACGCGCGCCAACCAATCAGATTGCCCAGCCACGTGCCTGCCGGCGTACCCAGCGACAGCGCCACCGGCGTGCCGAGCATGGCAATTGCCAGCGCCCGTCCCTGCTGATGCACCGGCACGATCCCGCGTGCGTAACCGGCCATGATCCCCCACGACAGCCCCGCCGCCATGCCGGCCAGAAAACGCGAGGCCAGGGTCAAACCGTAATGAGTGGAAAACGTGGTGATGGTGTTGAACACGAGGAACCCGCCCACCGTCATCAGCAACACCTTGCGCCGAGGCCAGCCGCGCGTGGCGACGGTCAGCGGAATCGCCGCGACAATCGAACCCAGCGCATACAGCGTCACCAGTTGCCCGGCCAGCACTTCACTGACATCCAGCCCCGCGCCGATCTGCGGCAGCAACCCGGCTGGCAAGGTCTCGGTGAGGATCGCGATGAACCCGGTCATGGCGAACGCCAGCAACGCGGCGTAAGGCAGTTTTTCTGAACGAGTGACGTGTTGCAGGTCGGCGTATTCGGCGCTGGCGGGGTCGGTCATGACGGGTAGTGCTCCCTTTGAGTCAAATTGCACGAGGGATTGTATACAACCATTCTTTCCCTCACACCACCCCTTGTAGGAGCTGCGGCACGCTGCGATCTTTTGACTTTAGTTTTTAGAGCAAGATCAAAAGATCGCAGCGTGCCGCAGCTCCTACGGGGGTTATTGCACTGGCAGGAAATTCAGGAACAGCAGGCTTTGTGCGTAATTCAGACCGATGCGCCGGTAGCGTTCATCGAGCATCTGCGTGATCAGATCCAGTCGCGCCACGATCTTGCCGAACTCCACAGCAAAACTCAGATTACTGCCCTCCTCCGAAATCTCGTTGGAGAACAGCAGCGGCTGGCCTTCCTTGTTCTGCCGCTGGGACAGAATCCATGTGGCTTTTTCGATATTGCGCGCCGCGTTATGCACGAACGTCGGGTTGATCGCATCGGTCATGTAGAACTCGAGGCGATTACCGTGCGCCGTGACCAGCATGCTGCCGATCGCATAGATGAAGGCGCCGACCCGGTCGCCGAGAAACTCCGGGCTCATGGCGTAACTGAGCGCCGCCAGATCCTTTCTGCCACCCAGCACTGGCAACGGCTGTTGCTGCTCGATGGCCAGCCGCACTTGTTTCACCGCTGTCTTGATGTCGAGAAATCCTGATTTGCGCAGCTCCTCGGGGTTGCGCATGTACAGCTTGCCCATCAACCGGTAAAGACTGTTGAGGTTATCGCGCATCGCCAGTGTGGCCATGCGGTCGACGCTGGTTTGCAGAAACTCCTGAGGCTGGCCATTGCGAACCTGGGTGAAGAAGTCATTGCCGTCCTGATGACTGCAACCGCTGAGCAACAGCGATGTCAGACAAGCAAGCAGCAGGCATGGGCGGCGCACAGACGCGGCGATCAGATAAAAAACTCTCGGCATGAATTCTCGAACAGGCACATTCCTGTGCGGCGGGAGTCACCGCATCCTGGCAAGGGATAGAGCCGCCGATAGCGAAAAAGTGCAGTACGCGATGGCATGACCCGACCTTCGGCATTTGACACCCGGCAAATTTAGTCGGACTTTATCTTTGCAATAAACGATTAATCCGCTATAAATTTTTATCTTTACCGCAATTAGTATGACTACTTGAACCTATTCCAAAACAACAAAAAGGAAGGTCAAACCATGCTTCAATCCCGTCACTTGCTCTCCGGCCTCGGACTGTCCCTGATGATTGCCACCCTCTCCGCCAACGCCGCCGGCCTCGCCAGCGAACACAAAGCCTTCGGCAAAACCAATGACGGCACGCCCGTCGAGCAGTACATCCTGCGCAACAGCCACGGCATGCAAGCCACTGTCATCACCTACGGCGCGACCTTGCAATCGCTGCGCGTCGCCGACAAACACGGCAAGGTCGACGACGTGGTGCTCGGTTTCGATGATGTGCAGGGTTACCAGAAAGGCACCGCGTACTTCGGCGCAACCATCGGCCGTTACGGCAATCGCCTGGCCGACGGCGCTTTCGAACTCGACGGCAAGCGCTATCAAGTGCCGCAGAACGACAAGTCCAACGCCTTGCACGGCGGCACTGTCGGCTTCGACAAGAAGGTCTGGAAGGCGCAGGAAACCAAGGACAAGGATTCCGTCGGCGTAACCCTGACCTACGTTTCGGCGGACGGCGAAATGGGCTTCCCCGGCAACCTCACCACCGAAGTCACCTATCGCCTGACCGACAACAATGAGTTGCGCATCGACTACAAGGCCAACACCGACAAACCGACGGTGCTGAACCTGACCAACCACAGTTATTTCAACCTCGCCGGTGCCGGCAATGGCGACGTGCTCAAGCAACTCGCCACCCTGCATGCCAGCCATTACACCCCGGTCACGGCCAAGCTGATCCCGACCGGCGAACTGGCGCCTGTGGCCGGCACGCCGATGGATTTCACCAAACCGACGGCCATCGGTACGCACATCAAGGCTGATCACCCACAACTGAAATTCGCCGAACCGAAACAGGGTGGCTTCGATTTCAACTGGGTGCTGGACACCAAGGGCGATGTGAACAAACTGGCGGTCGAGGTCAGCGACCCGCAGTCCGGCCGGCATTTGCAGATGTACACCAGCGAACCGGGCGTGCAGTTCTACACCAGCAACTTCCTCGACGGTTCGATGCAGGGCAAGGCCGGCAAGGCTTACCCGCACTGGGGCGCGTTCACCCTGGAAACGCAACACTACCCAGACTCGCCGAATCAGCCGAACTTCCCGAGCACCCGACTTGATCCGGGACAGACTTACAGCCACAGCGTGATCTACAAGTTTTCAGCGAAGTAAGATCAAAAGATCGCAGCCTTCGGCAGCTCCTACAGGGTGTACATCAATCCCATGTAGATACTCTGTTCACGGTCAAGCTTTTGCGAGGTGTTTGTCGCTAAAAAGCTTGGCCGTATCAAAATCTTCACCCGCTTGCATGCAGGCCCACAGTCCGGTCAGGTATTTGCGCATGACCGCAACGATGGCCTGCATCTTTCTTT
>NZ_JBIUXX010000050.1:0-44076 GCF_044744235.1 Pseudomonas sp. NPDC087346 | reverse complement strand
GATATGGAAGCTGAACAGTACACGTCGGACGCAGGCGAATGACTCGGCAGGACGTTTTTTCGTCGATGCTGACGCCAATCCACCCGGCACACCCGCCAACGCGATAGTCGGGATTCTGTAGGAGCAGTCTGTAAGACAAACGCTCAATTCATACGCCCGTTTGATTTGGGTATGTCACCTTCACGGAATTTCCGGCAATTGTCAATCGCCCAAAATACGGGTTGAAATGCGACTTTGCGGTCACTTCCGTACCACACAGACCCGCAACACGCGACTGCATGTGAAGTCATTCATAGAATCAATAGTTAGAAAAGTCGCCCTAATTCGCGGCGAGCCCTGTTTAACAGGCTACGCTGGCAGGACTGCAGAGAGATTCACAGACTGCGTGAGACCCGATCAACGCAAAAAGAGTTTCCGGCCTGCCTGGCCAACCCCGCCCGATGAATCATGTCGGGCTTTTTATTGCTCGTCTGCCGGACGTTTCGCACCATTGCAGTACGAAATATCCGCGATTCATGCCAGCGCTTTCAGAGTGGCATCGATGTGCTGCAAAACTTCCGCCTCGCCCTTCTCGCCCCAATACAAGGCGATCATCTGCTTGTCCGCTTCGACCTTGAAGACGTTATCCGGCAATTTTTCGAAATGATTGAGCAGGGCTCGATCTTCGCAAACTTCCTGCCACTGATTGACCCACATACCCGGCGATTTCTGCCAATAAGTCCAGCACGCCGGCTGACTGCCGCGACGTGGCCGATGGTATTGCGCACACGGGCTCGGCGGCTCCTGAGACAGCCAATGCGGCCAATCCTGGGGCGCAAGTTGCATGGCCAGCCCGATACGTCGCGCTTCCATCCGCAAGCCTATGCGACCGCTCTGCGCACGCGAGGGACGCAACCATGCCAGTGGACTCAATACCACCAGCAGGATTGACACCACTATCCAGACCGTCATATCTGTACTCCCGTTTTGTCATGAGCCCATTGCGTCACTTTGGAACCAATGCGCTTGAAACCAGCCATACTTAACAATATCGATACCTCAGGAGGAGCACCTCATGCCCTACCACCACATCCTGGTCGCTGTAGATCTGACCGAAGAGTGCGACCCTGTCATCCACCGCGCCCGAGAGCTGTCGGTGAGCAACGGCGCCAAGCTGTCGCTGGTGCATATTGTCGAACCGATGGCGATGGCCTTCGGCGGCGACGTGCCAATGGATCTGTCACAACTGCAACAGCAGCAGTTCGATCAAGCCAAGGAACGCCTTGAACGCCTGAAGCTCAAGTACACCGAACTAGAAGGCGCCAACTGCCACCTGACCTACGGCCAGCCTCGCCAGGAAATCCATCATTTCGCCAAGGAAAAGGCCTGCGACCTGATCGTGGTCGGCAGCCACGGCCGACATGGTCTGGCCCTGCTGCTCGGCTCCACCGCCAACGACGTACTGCATGGCGCACCTTGTGATGTGCTGGCAGTCCACCTGGTCAAACGCTAACCCCTGTAGGAGCTGCCGAAGGCTGCGATCCTTTGACTTTGATTCTCAAGATCAAAAGATCGCAGCCTGCGGCAGCTCCTACAAAAAGCCCGACCTCACGCGAATGAGGTCGGGCTTTTTTACGACTGGATCAATCAGGCATCCAGCTCGGCCCAACGTTCAACCAGCACATCCAGCTCAGCCTGCAACTGCTCCAGCGAAGCAATTACCTTGGCCGTTTCCGCCGCTGGGCGCTGGTAGAAACCGCCGTCAGCCATTTCAGCTTCAACCGCAGCGATCTGTTGTTCCTTGGCGTCGATATCGCCCGGCAAGGCCTCCAGTTCACGCTGCAGCTTGTAGCTGAGCTTTTTCTTGGCGACTGGTGCGTCTGCTGCTGCGACCGGTGCCGGCTCAGCTTTGACCACTGCCGAATTCAAGTCGGCTTTGCCGGACTTGCTCTCGGTCACGCCCAGCAGGCGCGGCGAACCACCCTGACGCAGCCAGTCCTGATAACCACCGACGTATTCACGGACCTTGCCTTCACCTTCGAAGACCAGGGTGCTGGTAACTACGTTGTCGAGGAATGCCCGGTCGTGGCTGACCATCAGCACGGTACCGTTGAAGGTCAACAGCACTTCTTCCAACAGCTCGAGAGTTTCCACGTCGAGGTCGTTGGTTGGTTCGTCGAGTACCAGCAGGTTCGCCGGCTTGCTGAACAGTTTGGCCAGCAACAGACGCGCACGCTCACCACCCGACAGCGCCTTGACCGGCGTGCGGGCACGCTGCGGGCTGAACAGGAAGTCGCCGAGGTAGCTCAGGACATGGCGGCTCTGGCCATCGATATCGATGAAGTCGCGACCTTCGGCGACGTTGTCGATCACGGTTTTTTCCAGATCCAGTTGATGGCGCAACTGGTCGAAGTAAGCCACGTCGATTCGCGTGCCCTCTTCCACCTTGCCGCTGGTCGGTTGCAGACCGTTGAGCATCAGTTTCAGCAGCGTGGTCTTGCCGGTACCGTTGGCGCCGAGCAGGCCGATACGGTCGCCGCGCTGCAGCACCATCGAGAAATCCTTGATCAGGAACGGGCCGCCCGGATGTGCGAAGCTCACATTCTCGAGGACCATGACCTGCTTGCCGGACTTGTCGGCGGTATCCAGCAGGATGTTGGCCTTGCCGGTACGCTCGCGACGCTCGCTGCGCTCAACACGCAGGGCCTTCAAGGCGCGGACGCGACCTTCGTTACGGGTGCGACGTGCCTTGATGCCTTGACGAATCCACACTTCTTCCTGGGCCAGACGCTTGTCGAACAGCGCGTTGGCAGTCGCCTCGGCGGCCAGTTCAGCTTCTTTGTGCACGAGGAAACTGGCGTAGTCGCCGTTCCAGTCGATCAGGCCACCGCGATCCAGTTCGAGGATGCGCGTAGCGAGGTTTTGCAGGAAAGAACGGTCGTGCGTGATGAACAGCACGGCGCCCTGGAAATCTTTCAGCGCTTCTTCGAGCCAGGCAATCGCACCGATATCCAGGTGGTTGGTTGGCTCGTCGAGCAGCAGCAGATCCGGCTCGGACACCAGCGCCTGCGCCAGCAGCACGCGACGACGCCAGCCGCCGGACAATTCGGCGAGGGTCTTGTCGGCCGGCAGTTGCAGGCGGCTCAAGGTGCTGTCGACCAGCGTTTGCAGGCGCCAGCCGTCACGGGCTTCGAGGTCGTGCTGGACGTGCATCAGTTTGTCCAGATCAGCGTCGGTGACGATGTTCTGGCTCAGGTGATGGTATTCGGCAAGCAGTGCGCCAACGCCGTCGAGACCTTCAGCCACCACGTCGAACACGGTCCGCTCGTCGGCCACCGGCAATTCTTGCGGCAATTCACCGATTTTCAGACCGGGGGCACGCCACACCGAGCCGTCATCGGGCTTCTGGTCGCCCTTGACCAGTTTCATCATGCTGGACTTGCCAGTGCCGTTGCGGCCGATGATGCACACCCGCTCACCACGGGCGATCTGCCAGGACACCTTGTCCAACAACGGCATAGAGCCGAACGCAAGGGACACATCGCTGAATTTGAGCAGGGTCATGAGCTTCTCCAAAAACCGGGCGCGCATTCTACCTGACTTGAGGCATCAACAGGCCGGCAATTTGTCTGTGGACGCACTCTGCACAACAATTGTTGCGAACTTGTGCTGCGCGGTCCGCAAAGCTTTCGCCGCTTGCTGGCAAAAGGCTAAGCTACAGACAATTCAGTGCCGGCCACGCCCGCACTTGTCCTGATTTTCTCTGCCCGGATGTCTCATGCGCAGTCGCCTTTTCAGTGTTTTGTCCTGTTTGCTACTTACCGCCGCTGCTGCTCAATCCGCTCAGGCGGTGGACCTGTCCACCCAGCGCCAGTATTACGATGAAGCCAAACGCGCCCTCGCCAAGGGCGATACCGGCCCGTATTTCCGTTACAGCCAGGCGCTGGCCGATTATCCGCTGGAACCGTATCTGGCTTACGACGAGCTGACCGCCCGCCTGAAAAGCGCGAGCAACGCGGAAATCGAGAAATTCCTCGCCGAGCACGGCGACCTGCCGCAAGCCAACTGGATGAAGTTGCGCTGGTTGCGCTGGCTGGCCGACCGTGGCGACTGGGCAACCTTCGTCAAGTATTACGACCCGAAACTCAACTTCACCGAACTGGACTGCCTGAATGCGCAGTACCAGATCAGCAGCGGTCACAAAGCCGAAGGCTATGCCAACGCCGACAAACTGTGGCTGACCGGCAAATCGCAACCTGCTGCATGTGATGCGCTGTTCGGGATCTGGGCGGCCGACGGCCAACTTACCGAACAAAAACGTTGGGAGCGCACCAAACTCGCCGCCCAGGCGCGCAACTATCCATTGGCGAACAGTTTGACCAACGGCCTGACCACGCTTGCCCCACGCGGTCGCCTGCTGGTTGATGTCGCGCAGAAGCCCGAACTGTTGAATCAGCCTTCGCGCTTCGTCCCGGCCGATGAACCGATGTCCGACGTAGTCAGCCTCGGTCTGCGCCGCCTCGCCCGTCAGGACCCGGACAAGGCCATGGCCCTGCTCGACGGCTACGCCAGCAGCATGCATTTTTCCCGCGACGAGAAAGTCGCGATCGCCCGGGAAATCGGTCTGACACTGGCCCGGCGTTTCGACAGCCGCGCGCTCGACGTGATGACCAAGTACGACCCGGAACTGCGTGACAACACCGTTTCCGAATGGCGCCTGCGCCTTCTGCTGCGTCTGGCGCGTTGGGACGATGCTTATCAACTGACCCGCCGTCTGCCGCAAGATCTGGCCACCACCAACCGCTGGCGCTATTGGCAGGCACGCAGTCTGGAACTGGCGCAGCCGCAGAACCCGGAAGCACAAACGCTGTACAAAGGTCTGGCGAAGGAACGTGATTTCTACGGCTTCCTCGCCGCCGACCGCTCGCAACTCCCGTACTCGCTGAACAACAAACCGCTGGTGCTCAGCCAGGCGCTGATCAACAAAGTGCGCAACACGCCGGGCGTGCGTCGCGCGCTGGAGTTCCATGCCCGTGGGCAGATCGTCGACGGACGTCGCGAGTGGTATCACGTCAGCCGTCACTTCAGCCGCGATGAAATGGTCGCCCAGGCGAAACTCGCCTACGACCTGAAATGGTATTTCCCGGCGATCCGCACTATCAGTCAGGCGCAATACTGGGACGATCTGGATATCCGCTTCCCGATGGCCCACCGCGAAACCCTCGTGCGTGAAGCCAAGGTTCGTGGCTTACATTCGAGTTGGGTGTTCGCCATCACCCGTCAGGAAAGCGCCTTCATGGACGACGCCCGCTCCGGTGTCGGCGCCAGCGGCCTGATGCAATTGATGCCTGGCACCGCCAAGGAAACTGCACGCAAGTTCAGCATTCCGCTGGCTTCTCCGCAGCAAGTGCTCGATCCGGACAAGAACATTCAGCTCGGCGCCGCTTACCTGAGCCAGGTTCACAGCCAGTTCAACGGCAACCGCGTCCTCGCCTCCGCCGCTTACAACGCCGGCCCCGGCCGAGTACGTCAGTGGCTGCGCGGTGCTGACCACCTGAGTTTCGACGTGTGGGTGGAAAGCATTCCGTTCGACGAGACCCGCCAGTATGTGCAGAACGTGTTGTCCTACTCGGTGATCTACGGCCAGAAGCTCAACTCGCCGCAGCCGTTGGTGGATTGGCATGAGCGTTACTTCGACGACCAGTAACTACGCATCTGACGCCGAATAACGAAAAATGCCCGTATCGCGAGATACGGGCATTTTTTGTGCCTGTCAAAATGCGCCGCTGTTACTGCACCACCGCCACTCGCTTGCCCTTCTCAGTCAACCGATACCTTTGTGCTGGGCTCGTCGGGGAATCTGGGTCAGTCATTTCAATCCACATGGCTGTCAGAGCCGGCTTGAGGTAGTTCGCACGAAAGGTTGCTTTGTGCGCCAGACCAAGCTTGCTCATAAGGTCGTTGATACTGAGTGGAGCGGCTCCGTCGAGTGCTCCCAGCAGCTTTGCTACTTGGTCGGTTACTTGGTCGGTTACTTGGTCGGTCGCCGGTTCGGCACTGATTGCTTCCTGCAATGCAAGACTCAATGCCTGAAGCATAAACTCGACAAAGGGCGTTGACTCTGCCATTCGATCAGCCGCTGACAATGCGGCGTAATAGGCGTCCTGTTGGTCCCGAATTACGGCTTCAACCGGCAGATAGGCCAACACTGGTCGCCACTGACTGAGAATCAAGGTTTGCCAAAGGCGTCCCATCCGCCCGTTACCATCGGCAAAAGGATGTATAAACTCGAACTCATAATGGAACACACAGCTAACGATCAACGGATGCCAGTCTGACGCGTCAAGCCACGCCAGCAAGTCATCAATCAGGTGCGCAATTCGGTTGGGTGGTGGCGCCATATGCACCAACTGCTCGCCACGATAGATGCCGACGCCTGTCCGGCGTAACTGACCGCAATCATCAATGAGTCCATGCATCAGCAATTCGTGTGCACTTAGAAGATGGGTCCTGCTCCCCGGCTTCCAGTCTGGCATTGACTCATAAGCCGTAAACGCATTACGTACTTCCTGTATCTCCTTCGGCAAACCCAGAACCCGCATACCAGCGAGTACTGCAGTCACCTGCTCAACACTCAGCGTGTTGTTCTCGATTGCCAGAGAAGCCTGAATCGTACGAATTCGATTACCTCTACGCAGTTGAGGCGTCTGCCGACTGTCGTCCACGGCCGAAAGTTTACCGATCTGCTCGCTGATTTCGGCGATCAGAGCAAGCATTCGAGTGGTCAGGGTCAACGGTGGTTGGTAACGACTCATGTCCTCATCCTGGTATTCCATACAGCTCGTCATAATGCCCGATGCAGGCAGCATTCATCAGTCCTGTTTAAAAACTTCCTTTCCATCACTGAACTGCAATGCCGCCAACCGCGCATACAGCGGATTACTGGCAATCAACTCCTGATGCGTGCCAATCGCCACCAGCTTGCCCTGATCCATCACCGCAATCCGGTCAGCGTTCTTCACCGTCGCCAGACGATGGGCGATCACCAGCGTCGTGCGGTTTTGCATCAGCTTCGGCAGAGCTTCTTGAATCAGGTGTTCGCTCTGCGCGTCGAGGGCGCTGGTGGCTTCGTCCAGAAGCAGGATCGGTGCATCCACCAGCAACGCCCGGGCGATGGCCAGACGTTGGCGCTGGCCGCCGGAAAGTCCGAGCCCGCCGTCACCCAGATGAGTCTGGTAGCCGTCCGGCATCTGCTCGATGAAATCGTGGGCGTGGGCAATTCTCGCCGCGTCCTTGACCTGCTCCAGCGTCGCGCCCGGGTTGCCATAGCGAATGTTCTCTTCGACGCTGCCGAAGAATAGCGCCGGCGTCTGTGACACCAGCGCAAAACAACGGCGCAAGTCCAGCGGATCAAGACTGGTCAGCGGCACACCATCGAGCAGAATCTGCCCTTCAAGCGGATCGTAGAAGCGCAATAGCAAGTCGTACACCGTGGACTTGCCGGCGCCAGACGGTCCGACCAGCGCCAACGTCTCACCGGCGTTGATTGTCAGATCGAGGCCGTTGACCGCATAGCTTTCTGGACGCGAAGGGTAGGAAAAACGCACGCCTTGCAGTTGCAACTCGCCGTTGACGCGCTCCGGCAAGGTCACCAGTCCGCTGGTCGGCGGCTTGATGATGTTTTCCGAGCGCAACAGTTCGGCGATCCGCTCAGCGGCGCCGGCAGCGCGCTGCAACTCACCGATCACCTCGCTCAACGTGCCGAACGCACTGCCGACGATCAGGCTGTAGAACACGAACGCCGCCAGTTCACCGCCGGAAATTCGTCCGGCAATCACGTCCATGCCGCCGACCCACAACATCACCGCCACCGCACCCAACACCAGCACGATGACCAGGGTGATCAGCCACGAACGTTGGTAGATGCGTTTTCGCGCGGTCTCGAAAGCCTGCTCGACCGTCGAGGCGAAACGCTGCTCGTCCTGCACCTGATGGTTGTAGGCCTGCACGGTTTTGATCTGGCCGAGGGTTTCGGACACATAACTGCCGATGTCGGCAATCCGGTCCTGACTTTGCCGCGACAGATTGCGCACTCGGCGTCCGAAAATCAGGATCGGCGCGACCACCAACGGCAAGGCAATCACCACGATGCTGGTGAGTTTCGGGTTGGTGATGAACAGCAGAACAATGCCGCCGATGACCATCAGCAAGTTGCGCAGGAACAGCGACAGCGATGAGCCGATCACCGACTGCAACAGCGTGGTGTCGGCAGTCAGCCGTGACTGGATTTCCGAACTGCGGTTGTCTTCATAAAACCCCGGATGCAAATACACCAAATGGTTGAACACCTGCCGCCGAATGTCCGCGACAACCCGCTCGCCAATCCACGACACCAGATAAAACCGGGCGAACGTACCAATCGCCAGCCCAAGCACCAGCAGCATGAACAGGCCAATCGACTGGTTGAGCAGGTGCGGCGACTGGGTCATGAAACCCTGATCGACCAGCATCTTGATGCCCTGCCCCATCGACAAGGTGATGCCTGCCGTGACAATCAACGCGAGCAACGCACCGAGGGCCGGCCAGCGGTATGGCGCAAGGAAGTGACTGGTCAGGCGCAGGGCGCGACGGTGTCGGGAGGAAAGCATCGGGATCATTCGGACTCACATCGGAGTGGAGGAATAGGGCCAGCCTACAGAACCAAATGGGGTGGAACTCTGTAAATCACAATGAGTCAGGTTAAATATGACCGCCACGACTAGACCCTAGATGCTATTGGTCTAATGTCACTGTTGAGACAAACGGTCATTTCTGTTTGAGTGGAGATGCCGACCCGGACAGACCAAGGGCGTTGTAACAGCCCGGTCACCTGGCGGTTTTATTCTAGATAAACAACCTGATGAGGAGACAGGCCATGTCCTTGCAACACAGCAGCGAAGACAAGATTGAAGTGATCCGCACCAAGCCCGGCCAACCTCTGGGTTGCTCGATTATCGATAAGGATGGGCGTGAAGTACCGATCACTGAAGACATGATCCAGGACGCGTGCCGCGAACTGGAGAAGCGATTGGTCAAGCCTGCCGAACAAAAGTGATATAGCCACCGTCTTCCAGACCCGGCCCTGATGGCCGGGTTTTTTCTGTCTGCAGATCCGGTATTGGTTGTGAATCTATCGCTGGCAAGCCAGCTCCCACAGGTTCTTCGGTGAGAAAAACTGTGGGAGCTGGCTTGCCAGCGATGAAGCCAACGCGGTGCCTAGATCGCCACCGCACCCAGTGCCGCCACGATTTGCTGCAACTGTGGCGAATCCCCTTCGATTCGCACCTGCAATCCCTCAATCTCCCGCCGCACCGGATACTGCTTGCGCAACACATCAAACGCCGCACGCTGTTCAGCGACATTGCCTACAAGACTGCGGCGGAAATCCGCATCGTCCCGGCGCGGGTCGTACACGCCACGGCACAACATCGCCAAGGCCCAGGCTGGATCGGTGTCAGCATGCAGCGTCACTTGCGGCAGCCACGGTGCTGGCAGCAAGTCACTGAGCTGGATGCTCGCGGGTTGTCCGATAAAGTCGCAGTAGGCTTGATAAATCTGCGCCGTGCCGCGTTGCTTGCCGTCGAGGCTGTAGCCGGCAATGTGCGGCGTGGCCAGCACGCAAAGTTCGGCCAGCGCCACATCCACTTCAGGCTCAGCTTCCCAAACGTCGAGCACCGCTTGCAGGTCTTCCCGCTCCAGCAACACGCGACGCAGTGCGGCGTTATCCACTACCGGGCCACGAGCGGCGTTGATCAGCCAGGTTCCGGGCTTGAGTTGCTGCAAGCGCTGCTGATCAAACAGGTGCCAGGTCGCGCCGTCAGCGTTGCGGGTAAGAGGCGTGTGCAAACTGATGACGTCGCATTGCTCAATGATCTGCTCCAGGCTGACGTAATCGCCGCCCTCCACTGCCTGACGCGGCGGATCGCAGACTTTCACATTCCAGCCCAATCCCTTGAGGACTTTGATCAGTCGGCCGCCGACTTCACCGGCGCCCACCACACCGTAGGTGCGTTGTGGCAGATCGGCGCCTTCGATTTCGGCCAGGGTCATCAGGCTGCCGAGTACGTAATCGACCACGCCCCGAGCATTGCAACCGGGCGCGCTGGACCAGGCAATGCCGGCCTCGGCGAAATAATCGAGATCCAGATGATCGGTGCCGATGGTGCAGGTGCCGACAAAACGTACCTTGCTGCCTTCCAGCAAAGCGCGGCTGACATTCGTCACCGATCGCACCAAGAGCACATCGGCCTGCTCGACCGTGGCACGGTCGATGGAACGGCCCGGCACCCGGCGAATCTCGCCGAAACCGGCAAAAAAGGCATCGAGCAACGGAATATTTTCGTCGGCAACAATCAGCATGGCGGGCTCCTTTGGCGGACCGGCAGTTTAGGCGCAGACAGGGGGATGAGCCAGCAAGCTTTGTGATTACAAATCCGCAACACAGGATTTTTCCTGACCGTTACGTCAGCGGCGTAGAATGCCCCGCCTTGCGCATCAACACCTGTGGACGCTTTGCCTGTGAATTCCGTAACCGATCAACCCGCCGTTTCCCTCAACCGCCCTGCCCGGGTTCGCCTGGAGCTGAAGAATCTGCTCGCGTTGGCGTTGCCGATCATCATTGCGCAACTGGCGACCACTGCCATGGGCTTCGTCGATGCCGTGATGGCTGGCCGTGTGGGGCCACGGGATCTGGCCGCCGTGGCACTGGGCAACTCGATCTGGGTGCCGGTATTTCTGCTGATGACCGGCACCCTGCTGGCGACCACACCGAAAGTCGCCCAGCGTTTCGGCGCCGGCACGCACAGCGAGATTGGCCCGATTGTCCGTCAGGCGTTGTGGCTGGCATTGGTGGTGGGACTGATCGCCACCGCGATGTTGCTCGCTGCTGAGCCGATCCTGCATCTGATGAAAGTCGATCCCGAACTGATCGGCCCGTGCATGCAATACCTGCACGGTATCGCCAGCGGCTTGCCGGCCGTGGCGTTCTATCACGTGCTGCGCTGCTTCAGTGACGGCCTGGGCCGTACCCGCCCGGCAATGGTCTTGGGCCTGTGTGGTCTGGCACTGAACATTCCGCTGAACTACATCTTCATTTATGGCCACTTCGGTGTGCCGGCCATGGGTGGCGTCGGTTGCGGTTGGGCCACAGCGATTGTGATGTGGGTGATGACCCTCGGTCTGGCCGGCTACGAGCGCTGGGCACCGGCCTACCGTTCGAGTGAATTGTTCAGCCGTTTCGACTGGCCACAATGGGCGGTGATCAAGCGGCTGCTGGCGATCGGTCTGCCGATCGGCATCGCGGTATTTGCCGAGTCGAGCATCTTCGCGGTCATCGCCCTGCTGATCGGCAGCCTCGGCGCCACCGTGGTGGCCGGGCATCAGATCGCGCTGAACGTCAGCTCGCTGGTGTTCATGATTCCTTACTCGCTGGGCATGGCCGTGACGGTACGCGTCGGCCAGGCGCTGGGCCGCGAAGAACCGCGTGAAGCGCGTTTCGCTGCGGGCGTGGGCATGGGCACCGCACTGGCTTACGCGTGTATTTCCGCCAGCATGATGCTGTTGCTGCGCGAGCCGATTGCCTCGATCTACACCGCCGACCCGACGGTGATTCACATTGCGGCGATGCTGATTGTGTACTCGGCGCTGTTCCAGTTTTCCGACGCGATTCAGGTTACTGCCGCTGGCGCCCTGCGTGGTTATCAGGACACTCGGGTGACAATGATTCTGACCCTGTTCGCCTATTGGGGTATTGGTCTGCCGGTGGGTTACGCCCTCGGCCTGACCGATTGGCTCGGCGAGCCACGCGGCCCGAGCGGCTTGTGGCAAGGATTGATCGTCGGTCTGAGCTGCGCGGCGCTGATGTTGTCGATCCGCCTGACCCGCAGCGCGCGCAAGCGGATTCGGATCAGCCGTTCGGCGGGCTGAGCCCCTTACGCAAGACAAAAAAATGTGGGAGCCAGCCTGCTGGCGATTGCGCAGTGTCAGTCAACATTTCTGTTACTGATTCACCGTAATCGCCAGCAGGCTGGCTCCCACAATTGTTTTTTCGTTTGCCTTGATATCAGGCGTGTTTCTTGCGAATCCAGTACAGATACGTACCGGCTTCTTCATGCTGCCCCACCAGTTCGTGGTCGAGAAACACACAGAACTTGGGGATGTCGCGGCGGGTCGACGGATCGGTGGCGATCACCTTGAGCAGACCGCCGGGCACCAGATCACGGATGTGCTGGTGCAGCATCATCACCGGTTCCGGGCAATTTAGACCGGTGGCATCGAGGGTGCCGTCGACCGGGGTATCGATCATTTCACTCATGATTCACTCCTGAAACTGACCGGCATTGTCGCGCATTGCCGGGTATATCGTCACCCCGCGGTACACACATAACCTGTGGGAGCGGGCTTGCCAGCGATGGCGTCCGTTCAGTCAATCGTATGCTGAATGTCATGACCTCATCGCGGGCAAGCCCGCTCCCACAGGGTTTCGTAGTGTTTCAGCGGGACTTCGGCTTCTTCATGTCATGCCGACGCAAATGGCAAGTCACTTCTTCGCGGTCGTGATACAGCTGTTTGCAGCCGATATCGACCTTGATCCCGCGTGCCTTGAAACCGTCGGCGATGCGCTCCAGCAAACGCTTCACTTCGGCATAACGCTGCTTCATCGGCAACTTGAGGTTGACCACCGCTTCGCGGCAATGGCCCTCGCCGATCCACTCTTCGAGCATCGCCGCGTTACGCGCCGGCTTCTCGACGATGTCGCAGACCATCCAGTCCACCGGCTGCTTGGGCTTGAAGGTAAAGCCGTCAGCCATCAAGTGCTGCACCAGACCGGTGTCCATCAGGCTTTCAGCCATCGGGCCGTTATCGATAGCGGTCACCAGCATGCCGCGATTGACCAGTTGCCAGGTCCAGCCACCCGGAGCCGCGCCGAGGTCGACGCCGGTCATGTCGCTGTGCAGACGATCTTCCCACTGATCACGCGGGATGAAGTGGTGCCACGCCTCTTCCAGTTTCAGCGTCGAACGGCTTGGTGCCTCACGCGGAAACTTCAGGCGCGGAATGCCCATCGGCCACATCGCCGAGTTACCGGCATCGGCCATGCCGAGGAACACTTCGCGGCCGCTCTTGAAGGTCAACAGCAGACGCGGCTTGCTGGCGTCATCCACCAGTTTGCCAGCGCCGGTCAACGCCTTGCGCAGCGGGCCTTCGAACTTCTTGCAGAAGTTCGACAGTTCCTTGCCGTCGTTGGTGTCGACCACTTCCAGCCACAGGCTGCCGCACACCGGGAACTCAGCCATGTTGGCGAGGATCACGCTGATGCGATCGGTTTCCGGCAGATCGATGAATACACCGCGTGCCCATTGGCGAGGGAAGATCAGCTCGGCGAAGCGCTGGCCACGCATCAGGCGTTTGGCGCCATCTTCTTCGGTGCAGACAAATTCGGCACACGCGGTGGCCGTTTTGGCTTTGGCGTAGCCCGCCACGTTCAGTTGTGCGGCGAGGTCGGAAATCTCGGAACAGACTTCGCCTTCGAAGCCTGGCCGGCAATGCATAAAAAGGGTGTTCATTCTTACTCCTGGGCAGAGGGCGGTGATTCGGCCCCTGCACGATGCCCAAGCGTTGCGTTGAAGCAATGCCTGTCACGAAAACCGGCGCATGATAGCCGAGTTCGGAACCTTGGACTTGTCGATAGAGTCCAGTTATTAGCCAGCTACCTAAAACAGGGCTAGTTTGTAAGCTCTGTCCGTCCCCTCAGTCCGTAGCCGTGCGGACTCGAAAGGAGTCATTTCAATGCCGTCCCTTGATAGCCTGAAAACCCTTAAAACCTTACAGATCGACGACAAGACCTACCACTATTTCAGCCTGCCGGATGCCGCCAAGAGCCTAGGCGACCTCGACAAACTGCCCATGTCGCTGAAAGTCCTGCTGGAAAACCTGCTGCGCTGGGAAGATGAAAAAACCGTCACCGGCGCCGACCTCAAGGCAATTGCCGCGTGGCTCAAGGAACGCCGCTCCGACCGGGAAATCCAGTACCGTCCGGCCCGCGTCCTGATGCAGGACTTTACCGGCGTTCCCGCCGTGGTCGACCTCGCCGCGATGCGCGCCGCGATGGCCAAGGCCGGTGGTGATCCGCAGCGAATCAATCCGCTGTCGCCGGTGGATCTGGTAATCGACCACTCGGTAATGGTCGACAAATTCGCCACCGCCAGCGCCTTTGAACAAAACGTCGACATCGAAATGCAGCGCAACGGCGAGCGTTACGCGTTCCTGCGTTGGGGTCAGAGTGCCTTCGACAACTTCAGCGTCGTACCGCCAGGCACCGGCATCTGCCATCAGGTCAACCTCGAATACCTCGGCCGCACCGTGTGGACCAAGGATGAAGACGGCTGTACCTACGCCTTCCCTGACACACTTGTCGGCACCGATTCCCACACCACCATGATCAACGGCCTCGGCGTACTTGGCTGGGGCGTTGGCGGCATCGAAGCAGAGGCCGCAATGCTCGGGCAACCGGTGTCGATGCTGATCCCGGAAGTAATCGGTTTCAAACTGACCGGCAAACTCAAGGAAGGCATCACCGCCACTGACTTGGTGCTGACCGTCACGCAGATGCTGCGCAAAAAAGGCGTGGTCGGTAAATTCGTCGAGTTCTACGGCGACGGTCTCGCCGACCTGCCGCTGGCCGACCGCGCAACCATTGCCAACATGGCTCCGGAATACGGCGCCACTTGCGGGTTCTTCCCGGTCGACGACGTGACGCTGGAATACCTGCGCCTGTCTGGCCGTCCACCCGAAGTGGTGAAACTGGTTGAGGCCTACACCAAGGCTCAAGGCCTGTGGCGTCTGCCCGGTCAGGAACCGGTGTTCACCGATAGCCTGGCGCTGGACATGGGCAGCGTCGAAGCCAGTCTCGCCGGGCCTAAACGCCCGCAAGACCGGGTTTCGCTGCCGAATGTCGCGCAAGCCTTCAGCGACTTCCTCGATTTGTCATTCAAACCCACCAGCAAGGAAGAAGGCAGGCTGGAAAGCGAGGGTGGCGGCGGTGTCGCAGTGGGCAATGCCGATCTGGTCGGTGAAGCCGACTATGAGTCCGAAGGCCATACCTATCGCCTGAAAAACGGCGCCGTGGTGATTGCCGCGATCACCTCTTGCACCAACACGTCCAACCCGAGCGTGATGATGGCTGCCGGACTGCTGGCGAAAAAAGCTGTCGAGAAAGGCCTGACCCGCAAACCGTGGGTGAAAAGTTCGCTGGCACCGGGTTCGAAAGTGGTCACCGACTACTACAAGGCTGCGGGGCTGACGCAATACCTCGATCAACTCGGTTTCTCGCTGGTCGGCTACGGCTGCACCACTTGCATCGGCAACTCCGGGCCATTGCCGGAGCCGATTGAAAAAGCCATCACCAAAGCCGATCTGACCGTAGCGTCGGTGCTGTCCGGCAACCGCAACTTCGAGGGACGCGTGCACCCGCTGGTCAAAACCAACTGGCTGGCCTCGCCACCACTGGTGGTCGCGTATGCATTGGCCGGTAGCGTGCGCAGTGACATCAGCAGTGAACCACTGGGCAACGACCAACAAGGCAATCCGGTGTATCTGCGCGACATCTGGCCGAGCAGCAAGGAAATCGCCGACGCGGTAGCCCAAGTCAACACCGCGATGTTCCACAAGGAATACGCCGAAGTGTTTGCCGGTGATGAACAGTGGCAAGCCATCGAAGTGCCGCAGGCTGCAACTTATGTGTGGCAGGACGATTCGACCTATATCCAGCATCCACCGTTTTTCGACGATATTTCCGGCCCACTGCCTGTGATTACGGATGTCGAAGGCGCGCGGGTTTTGGCGCTGCTGGGCGATTCGGTGACCACCGACCACATCTCCCCCGCCGGCAACATCAAGGCTGACAGCCCGGCCGGACATTACTTGCGCGAAAAAGGCGTGGAGCCAAGGGATTTCAACTCCTACGGTTCACGTCGCGGCAACCATGAAGTGATGATGCGCGGCACCTTCGCCAACATCCGTATTCGTAACGAAATGCTCGGCGGTGAGGAAGGTGGCAACACCATCTACATTCCGACCGGCGAAAAACTGGCGATCTACGATGCGGCGATGAAGTATCAAGCGTCGGGTACACCGTTGGTGGTGATTGCAGGTCAGGAATACGGCACCGGCTCCAGCCGCGACTGGGCGGCCAAGGGCACCAATCTGCTTGGCGTCAAAGCAGTGATTGCCGAGAGTTTCGAGCGGATTCACCGTTCGAATCTGGTGGGCATGGGCGTATTGCCGTTGCAGTTCAAGCTGGATCAGAACCGCAAGACACTCAACCTGACCGGCAAGGAAACCTTCGATATTCAGGGCCTGACCGGCGCCGAACTGACGCCACGGATGAACCTGACGCTGGTGATCACCCGTGAAGACGGGCGTCAGGAGAAAATCGAAGTGCTGTGCCGCATCGATACCTTGAACGAGGTCGAGTACTTCAAGTCTGGCGGGATTCTGCATTACGTCCTGCGCCAGTTGATCGCCTCGTGATCTGTTGAATAGTCTGTGGTGAGGGAGCTTGCTCCCTCACCACAGTAGACCGGCGACGAAGCCTCTCGTACTTTTCCATAGGCGAAAAAAAACCCGCCGAAGCGGGTTTTTCCCAAGACCAATATCGACTCCCTGTCGGCAGCGATCCTTGCAAATGGTCGATCATCCGTGATCCTGAAACACTCCCTGTGCTTCAGTTGATGTGGCTAGATTACCGATGGAACCGCATCGGCAATAGTCGACATAGCTACCATGGCGTGTAAGACATTCGCCATAGCGCGCCTTCCGAAAACCCTTAGTTGTGTAGGGAGTCGAGCTCCGAGGCTGCGAGATCCGCGACTTTCAGCTGTCTGAGCGCCTGTGGCCGCTGGTCAGCCTCCAGAAACCACGCCGCCGACAATCCGGCAAACGCCAACACCCATTGCAGTAATCTCCGGCGCTCAAGCCCGGACGCTTCGATGATCACCTCGACCTGCCGGCGAAAACGCTCCGGATCGGTTCCCGTAGGCAGTTCGGGATTGCAGATCAGGTTTGCGTAGTCGTGACCACGCTCGCCGCGCACCCGCTTCGGGTCGATGGCCAGCCAGCCACGCGGACCGAAATCGAGGACGTTGTCATGGTGCATGTCGCCATGCAACACCACCAGGTCTTGCGGGGCAGCAAGTAATGCTTCAGCGGTCAGCAAGCTGCGGGCATAAGGCCCGCCATGTTGCGCGGCAGCCCGTCGCAACGAGGCGAACCATGGTGCCAGCTCCACCAATGGCGGTGGCGGTGTCGAGCGCGGTGCATGTAATCGCGCCAGCGCCGTACACATGATCCGCGTGGCCTCATCGTCTTCACCGTTGAGCGCCATGTGCATCAGCGAACGCTGGCGGATCGCCCGCTCCAGCAGCAAGCCGTCCGCATGTTGAGCCAACACCCGCGCGGCGCCGTCACCGTCCCACCAGGTCATCAGCAGATTGCCGAACTTCTCGTCGTCATCCACCGCGACCTTGAGCATGGCCGGTTCGCCGTTATAACGAACCGGTAACAATCGACTGCCGGGCGTCAGGATCGGCGCACCGTCGGGCTCCAGCGACCAGCGTTGCAACCAGGGTTCAAACATCAATTCAATCAATCCTTGTCCCGCTCACGCGCCTTGGCGCTTTCAACGAGATAATTTTCCAGTCTGCTCAATTGCTCCTCCCAGCCACGGCTGTCCATGTGATAGGCCTCCTTCTGACGCACATCGGGAATATGCGCAAAACCGGATTCGGAGACCTTGAGCAAGGTTTCGCCGTTGAAGTCCTCCAGCTCGAACTTGACCAGTGTGGTCGGTTCCTGGGAGTAGTCGATTTTCGGATTGACCGCATACGGGTGCCAGCGAAACGAAAACAGCTGCTGCGGCTCGACCCGTTCGACCAGCACATTCCACAACACATGTTCATAACCGGGATAGGTAACCTGCCCCTGCGTCCACTCGCCAGCGATAAACCGCCGATCCTCCAGCGCCACACCAAACCACTGGCCGAACGCCTCGGCATCGACCAATGCACGCCAAACATGGGAGCGTGTCGCCTTGAGCATGATTTTTCGTTCGAAACTGTTAGGTACTGGTTTCATACGTCACCTCCTGTTCTGAACAGTAGGCTTGTATGACCACATGTCCAACCTGAAGTTGTATCAAAGCGGATCTGACAGGAAACATCCGGCGGCATTTACTGACCGGCAACCCGACAATTTCAAGCACCGTGCATGCGATGAAACTGTTACCTTTTTCCGCGAATCTGGACGAAACAGGGACGAATCATGCAGCCATCCTTATCCGAACGTTACCGCGGTGCCTTGCTCGGACTGGCTTGCGGCGACGCAGTCGGCACAACGCTCGAGTTCAAGCCACGGGGATCATTCCAGCCATTGACCGATATGATCGGTGGAGGTCCTTTTCATCTCAAGCCCGGGCAGTGGACCGACGACACTTCAATGGCGTTGTGTCTGGCGGAAAGTCTGCTGAACAAAAACGGCTTCGATGCCGCTGATCAGATGGGTCGCTACCTCAACTGGTGGAAATGGGGATACCTCAGCTCGACCGGTGAGTGTTTCGATATTGGCACGACGGTCAGTCAGGCCTTGGCGCAATACCAACAAACCGGTGAGCCTTTTGCCGGATCGACCGACCCGCTCACGGCCGGCAATGGTTCACTGATGCGACTGGCACCGGTGGCGTTGTTCTACTTTCCTGACACGCGACAAGTCCAGAAATTTGCTGCCGACAGCTCGCGGACAACCCACGCCGCTCCTGAAGCCATCGAATGCTGCCAATTGTTTGCCAGCCTGATCACTAACGCCCTGCTGGGTGCCACCAAAACAGAACTGCGCAGCTTGCCTCTTTCTACCTACAGCCAAGCTAAAGTCGAAGCGATTGCGCGAGGGCAATACCTCGATAAATCGGTAGGCGAAATTCGCGGCAGCGGATATTGCGTCGAGTCGCTGGAAGCCGCGCTTTGGTGCTTTCATCACACAGACAATTTCACATCGGCAATTCTGCAAGCGGCCAACCTGGGCGACGACGCCGACACCACTGCGGCTATCGTTGGTCAGTTGGCAGGGGCCTACTATGGCGTTCGGGCCATTCCTGCCCACTGGCTGGAAATGTTGCATGACGGCGAGGAAATTGCGGCAACCGCAGATCGCTTGCTGGAAGCGTCCAGGCGACAAGTATCCGAATAGGCGCAGGGGACCGCTACACTGTTCGGCACGTCCATTAATACAGCGAGAACCTCATGTCCCTTCGTATGCTTCTGGCCCTGACGCCGCTGCTGTTCACCTCCCTCGCCCACGCCGCCGTGGACTGCGCCAATGCCAACGATCAGGCGACGATGAATCAGTGCGCCGGGCAAGATTTCAAGGCAGCCGACAAGGAGCTGAACAAGGTGTATCAGCAGATCAGCGGTCGATTGAAGGACAACGCCGACGCGAAGAAGCTGCTGGTGAGCGCGCAGCGGGCATGGATCGGTTTTCGTGATGCGGAGTGCAAGTTTTCTGCGTCCGGCGTATCGGGCGGGAGTGTTTATCCGCTGATTTACAGTAATTGCCTGACGGGGGTGACCAAAGTGAGGGTCGATGCGCTGAAGGAGTATTTGAAGTGTGAAGAAGGTGACATGAGCTGCCCGGTGCCTGGGGCCTGATTTTCAGGGTATTCAAAGGCCCCATCGCGAGCAGGCTCACTCCTACAGGGGATTTGTGATCGACACAAAACCAATGTAGGATTGAGCCTGCTCGCGATGGGGTCAGTTCAGACGCCACAACTTACCGCACAAAAATCTGCGCCGTAGTAATCGCCATATCCCCCCCAGGCAATTTGATACTCCCCGTCTGCTTCATCGTCTCGGGATCAAAAATCGCCACGTCATTGAAGGTCCCGGCCAGGTAAATCTTGCTGCCATCCTTGTTGAACGAAATGCAGTAATAGGAATGGTCCAGCGTCGCCGCCTGAATCAACTTCTTCTGTTTGATGTCGTACTTCGCCAGCCGATTGAGCACACCGAACATCAGGTTCGGGTCTTTCGGCGAACGCATGCCGCTGAAGTAGATTTCAGTCAGTGGGCCGAAGTCGGTGGTTTCGGTCTTGCCGGTTTTCAGGTCGATGCTGAACAGGCCATACAGGTACTCCGCACTGGTCGGGTCCTGCTTCTTGTCCTTGAATTTGGCGGTGGTATACAGCAGCGAGAAGTCGTGGCGGAAGGTCTGCTGATTCCACACATAGAGCACGTCCGGGGCGCTGTAATTCGGGCGTTTCCAGTGGCGACTGGCGATCAGTACGTCGAACTTGCCGGTCTTCACGTCAACCTTGTAGACATCGGGCCCCGCCACATACAGCGTGCCGTCGTCGCCGCTCTGCATGATCGTCAACTGCCGTGGCGCAGGGAAACTGCGCACGGGTTTGGCGTTCATCCCGGCGTCAGTGGCGTAGACATCGAGGCGCGGCTGTTTGACCTCGTAATGGTCGTTGAGCATCAGCGTCGGGTTGGCGATGGTGTACAGCTCTTTGCCGTCATGGCTGACGGTGAAAGCAAACATCGAACGCGCCTTCTCGCCCGGTTGCTGGGTGATGCTGGCGTGGAATACCTGTTTACAGCTGTCGAGTTCGACACCGTAAACGTCAGCGTAATGATTGTTCAGCACATAGGCGGTCTTGCGATCCGGCGACAGCTGCACGGTGCCGGGGCCAAAGGCGTCGGGCATCTTGCAGGTCTTGTACAGGCTATCGGTGGCCAGATCGAGAACGTGCAGATTGTTCGGATAATTGGTGGTCACCATGTATTCGTGACCGTCTTGCAACGCAGTGTTTTCATCGGCCAGAACACTGAACGAGCAAACGCTCAGCGCGGCGAACGCGGCCAGGCCGCAGGCTTTGATACGAAGCATGCTGGAATCCTTCTGATAGTCCGATCACTTGTCTTTCGGGAAGACAGTGCCGAGGTTGCGCCAGTTGTCGTTGGACGCCTGGGCATCCTTGTTCCAGTCCGGATAGGTGCTCATCATGTCCGGCACCTGCGCCGGCCACCAGCACGGGTCGGAGCAACCATACAGATCCGCCTCCATCGGCTGGCACAGCGACGACACCCCGCCAAATGCGTCGATTTCCCAGCCGGGGTCGGTGGTCGAAGCGCACCCCGCCACCGAACTCATCGCCACCACTTCCTCGATGCGGTTTTCATCCGCGGCCTGATCGAGCTTCAACGCTTTGTTATTGATTGCCTTGAGATGTTTCATATCAGTGAGCCTTGCGCGGAGTGATGTAACTGCTGATGAACGCAGGGTTGTTGGCCATGATCCGGGTGTAGACCTCGATGCCGAAGTCGACCCAGTCACGCATCAGTTCGCAATAGTGGTAAGTCGGGTGGGTCGGATCGCCATAGCGGGCGTAGCTCTCGTGGTAGCAGCCGCCGGAGCACAGGTTGCGGATCTGACAGTCCTCGCAACCAGTGTTGGTGCGATCCAGACGCTGGGACAGAAAGTCGTTCAGCTCCACTTGCTTGACGCCGCTGTGCACGTTGCCGAAGGTCGGCAGCGATGAGCCGGTGAAGCGGTGGCACAGGTTCAGTTCACCCTTGTGATCGACCGCCAGCATCTTCAATCCGGCGCCGCACGGCAGCGCCTTCTTGTGGCCCTCGTGGATGTCGGTGATCAACTGGTGCAGGTTGGAGAAACCAATGTTGCGATGTTCCAGCGCGGCCTCCAGATAGCGCCGGCCGAGGCGTTTCATGCTGGCGAACACTTCGATCAGCTCTTCGCTGCTGAGGTTGAAACTGCTGATATCGCCCGAGGTCACCGGAGCAAATCCGACTTCGGCAAAACCCAGCTCGTTGAACAAATGATCCCAGATGGTTTCGACATCGGTGACCCCAGTGGTCAGGGTCACCCGCGCACCGACCGGACGGCTGTTGTAGCGCGACAGCAGCATCTCGGCCTTGCGCCGCACCACGTCATAAGTACCCTGCCCGCCCACGGTGATGCGGTTGCGGTCGTGCACGGTTTTCGGCCCGTCGATACTTACCGACAGCCCGAAGCGGTGGGCATTCAGGTAGTCCACGGTGTCTTCGGTGAGTAGCGTGGCGTTGGTGGTCATGACGAATTCGACGAACTTGCCGGCCTCGAGAAATCGCTTCTCGCAATAGTCGACCATGTACTCGATCAGTTTGCGATTGCTCAGCGGTTCGCCGCCGAAAAACACCACGGTGAAGCGCTCTTCATCGGGTGATTCACGCAGGAGCATTTCCACCGAGGCGACGGCGGTTTCGACGTCCATCTTTTTGCCGGCCGATGGCTTGTCGAGGTCTTCCTTGTAGCAATACGTGCAGCTCAGGTTGCAACCGGTATTGACGTTGAGTACCACGGTATTGATCGCCGTGCGCTCCACCCGTTTGACGGCGATGTCCGGGGTCAGCGGCGAGCCGTCGCTGACCAGTTCCAGCGACATCAATTCGCGCAGGGTTTCGGTGATTTCCTCACCGTTGAACCGTGCGGCGAGGCGCTGGATCAAGTCTTCCGAAGAGCAGCCGGGGCCGCGCAACGTATCAATGATGGTGCCGGTCAGCTCATCGCTGGCGAACAGCGAACTGCTCGGAATGTGGAACAACATGCGGTCGGCATCGACCAGCACTTCGTGCAGATTGCGTTCGACCAGATTCAAGATAGCGCCCATTGCAAACCTCCTGTGCAGGCCCCGCTTGGCGGGACTTGCGGTCATTCCGAAAAGTGTCTGAATCGATAAGCCTCAGGACAACTCAAGGAATGGGTGGATTGTTCCAGCGTTGCACGGTGACGATCATGTGGCCTTCGCCGGTCAGGGATTTTCCTGCGTCGTCGACGGCGGCGATCACCTTGAGATTGCCGGCATTGTTGGTAGACATTTTGCGCGCCGGATTCGGCCCGGCATCGCCCGGCGTGAACACGCCCGCGTCGGCCTGCATGGTGCCGGCGAACTTGACGTCCTCATCCTCTTTGGCGCGCTCGTCGAAGGCTTCGACCTTCCATTGCGCCGGGAACACACCGATACGATACGGCTTGCCATCGGCGCCCTTGCCCCAGGCTTCGGCGTCGAAACGACCCTGGACTTTCGGCGTCGAACCACCGCCCTCGCCGATCCGCGCCACCGAGAATTCCGGCACGACTTTGACCGAGGCAATCTTGCTGTACACCGACAGGCTCGGACCTTTGAGGCTACCGACGCTGACCGTGCGCAGACCCGGTTGTGCATTGGCTGCGGCTTTGACTTTGACCTTGATCCGCTCGGCGTTCTGCTCGGTTATTTCGAGTACTTCCACGCCTTTGCCGAAGTCCGGTTTGCCGCTCAGACCGCTGCCGATCAGGGTCACTTCGGTCTCGCTGCCGACCTTCACATAACCCGGCTGCACCGCCAGCAAACGTTGCGAACCTTGCTTGGCAGCGACGAAATCCAGACCGCGCTCATCGTGATCGGCGTCGAACATCCGGCCCTGCATCGCCGCGCCTTGCACAGCGAACACCTGACGCATGGTCACGCCATCGACAGTCACATTGCCGCGCCATTCGTAACCGCTGTATAGGATCGCGCTGCCGTCGCCATTGAACGGACTGCCATCGGCATATTGGCCTTTGACGCTGATCTTGAAGGTATCGCCGTCAGCCGCCGTCACGCTCATCACACCGGCCAGTTCGCCCTTGCCCGGCAGGTGACCGCTGAAGCTCCAGTCGCCCGCCAGTGCCTGGGCTTTGGGCGCGACTTTCAGCCACTGCTGCCATGCAGGGTTGTCCAGCGGATAACGCTTGGCCAGCAGTGGCACCATGTCTTTGCGGGCAATGTCGAACCAGTCACGATCCCGCGCCAGCGCCTGATACTCCAGCGACGGCCACTGGCCGAGGTGGAAGTTCACCAAGCGCTCCCATTCCTGCGCCGGACGCCGTTGCAGCGCAACCCGCGCACCGGAGTGGCAGCGTCCGCACATCTGACTGGTTTTTTCATCGAACTGCTCGACCGTGTTCAAACGGCGTTCAAGCGCATAACGCACACCGTCGGTTTCACTCGGCGCCAGGCCTTGAGTGTCGGCCAGATATTTGACCAGAGTGCGGCGGTCGTCATCGCTGATCTGCAAACCGTGCATGGTTTGCATCCGGGCGATGCTCATCAGCCAGCCTTCCGGCGTTTTGCGCTGGTGGCTGATGCGGCTCAGGGCGTTATCGGCTTCGGGGGTGTGACAGCCCTGACAGGTTTCCTTGAGGATGGTCTGGGCGTCGCGGGCTGCCAGGCTTTGCGGTGCATGCAGGGCCATGCAAGCGGCCACCGCCAGCAGACTGGCGCTCATGCCTGATCGGAGTCTTCTCTTCATCAACGTCGAACCTCGCACGGTGCTTTCTTATTGTTGTCGCTTATCGTTTTTATGGTTTCTGCCGTCGGCGGCGCACCGCAGACGGAGGCAAGAGAAACGTCTGCCATGAGCAATACACGGAGCGTGCCAGCTTGCGGATAAGCTTTTCAATCAAGCATTTACGTGAAGACCACTGCGTTACAGCGATGACAGCGAAGTCGACCGGCGTCCAATTTCGCGACAACTGTTGCAGTGTGAGACAAGCGTAGTGGCTGGGCAGTACAGCGGGAACCGGTGCCCTCGCCACGTTGGCTGCGTGACAGGAATATTGCCTGGGTCTAGCGAACGGAGTTTTGCGGGTGAACCAGGTATCGGCCACATGATTCGCAAACTATTGAGCATTCCTCATGTACGTTCGCTTTGGCCGCCAATGCTCTGGTAATACGCAACGTGGTTTCGATCCGATACGCCCGGTAAAGCGCAAAGGCGATAAGCAAAACAATGCCAAATGACCATAGCCCCATAATCATCAGAAAAGTCATGATTTTTCCTCGTGCACGGCAACGGTAAAAGAGGCAGCGATAACGAAAAAGCTGCTGGCAATCATTGCAGCACTTATCCGGATGGTATCGGCATCCCTCGTGTCGCCGATTACGAATGCGGCAGCCCCTGTCACCATGAATCCAGTACCAATGCTCATCATCAAGTTAGTTATCCAGCGAATGGTTGAGTTGTTCATCGACATCCTTGTGAAGACCCGTACCGGCCTATTCCATGGCAGGTAAAGCTGAAAACCGGCAACGACAAGTCCATCGGACCTCGGCTCCATATACCGCGTACCCGCTCTCGATACGCTGCTGGTAACGGAACTTAGCTCGAACCTCTTTTATCTACCAGCCGCTGTATTCCGGCAGACCAGCGACTTTTCCTACAGCAGTTCTGCCACCATTTCGTCCAGTGCCTGCCAGGCCTACTCCGATCCGTATCTTGCATCTCATGGTCTGTCGCTTTTTGCGACAAATCTCCCGCTCTGCACTCCGCAGAACTCCCCCCACATGCCCGTGCAACACGGCTGCAAGCTAACTTGACGCATTTGGCACAGCCATTGCGAAAGCCCTCTGAACGACAACGAACAACAAGAGGCTTCGCCATGTCCCTTCCGTATCTGCTTCCCGCCACTTCGGCATTCATCCAGCGTGCGCCGCGCATGCTTATCGGTGGCGATTGGGTCGAGGCCTCTGATGGCCAGACCATGCCCCTGCACAACCCCGCCACCGGTGAAGTGTTGTGCGTCGTGCCCCGGGCCACGCCGGAAGATGTCGACCGTGCTGTACTCGCAGCACGTCAGGCGTTCGATGATTCGGCCTGGAGCCGCACCCGTCCGCGTGAGCGACAGAATCTGTTGTGGAAACTCGCTGATCTGATGCAGCGCGACGCCGAACTGCTGGCGCAACTGGAATGCCTGAACAACGGCAAAAGCGCGGCGGTGGCGCAGGTGATGGACGTGCAACTGGCGATCGATTTCCTGCGCTATATGGCCGGTTGGGCGACCAAGATCGAAGGTTCGAGCGTTGAGGTGTCGTTGCCACTGATGCCTGGCGATCAGTTCCACAGTTTCATTCGTCGCGAAGCCGTCGGTGTGGTCGGCGCCATCGTTGCCTGGAACTTCCCGTTGCTGCTGGCCTGCTGGAAACTCGGCCCGGCGCTGGCCACTGGCTGTACCGTGGTGCTGAAACCTGCCGATGAAACCCCGCTGACCGCGCTGAAACTGGCTGAACTGGTGCTGGAGGCGGGTTACCCAGAGGGCGTATTTAACGTGGTCACCGGTACCGGGATCACCGCAGGTTCGGCGCTGACGCACAACCCGCTTGTCGACAAACTGACCTTCACCGGCTCCACCGCCGTCGGCAAACAAATCGGCAAGATCGCCATGGATTCGATGACCCGCGTCACCCTGGAACTGGGCGGCAAATCCCCGACCATCGTCATGGGGGACGCCGACCTGAAAACCGCTGCGGCGGGTGCGGCCAGCGCGATTTTCTTCAATCAAGGCCAGGTCTGCTGCGCCGGTTCGCGGCTGTATGTGCAGCGCAAGCATTTCGATAATGTTGTCGCGGACATCAGCGACATCGCCAACGCCATGAAACTCGGCAACGGTCTCGACCCGAGCGTGGACATGGGGCCGCTGATTTCTGCGCGCCAGCAGGAGCGAGTCTACAACTACATCGAAATGGGCCGGGAAAGCGGCGCGACCATCGCTTGCGGTGGCGAGCAGTTCGGGCCGGGGTTCTTCGTCAAACCGACGGTGATTGTCGATGTCGATCAGCAGCACTCATTGGTGCAGGAAGAGATTTTCGGCCCGGTGCTGGTGGCGATTCAGTTCGATGATGAGGCGGATGCCTTGCGCATGGCCAATGACAGCCCATACGGCTTGGGCGCCAGCATCTGGTCGAATGATCTGGCAGCGGTGCACAGGATGATTCCGCGAATCAAGTCAGGCTCGGTATGGGTCAATTGCCACAGCGCACTGGACCCGGCGTTGCCGTTTGGCGGATACAAGATGTCCGGGGTCGGGCGCGAGATGGGGTATGCGGCGATTGAACATTACACCGAGTTGAAGTCGGTGCTGATCAAGTTGTAATTGCAGCGTTCTTCAAGGCCCCATCGCTGGCAAGCCAGCTCCCACAGTGTCTGTGTCGTATACAAAATTCATGTACACCACTGATCCTGTGGGAGCTGGCTTGCCAGCGATGAGGCCAGCTCTGACACAACAAAACTCAGGGCTTGAAGCCCTGCCCCAGCAACCAACCGCGAACCATCCGCCCCTGCTCTACCGTTAACCCGGCCAACACTGAGTCGGCAGGTTCATTAACCAGCCGCCGCACCAACGGCGCCACCTCACCCCCCTGCACATGCCAGATCCCCAGCGGCTGATCCGCCGTAATCACCACGTCTGCCTCATCAACAAACCCGTCACGCAACACCGGCATTCGCTCGATCCGCAACGCCGAGAAATCCGCCGTCGCATGCGCCACTTGCGTATCCGGCCACTGCCTGCGCGCCTGCCAGAATGGTTGCCCGGCCCAACGCTGCTCATCGGCATAAAAATCCCGGCCAATCCGCGCAAAACGCAAAAACAATTGCTCGACCCGTTGCTGATGAAAGCGCTGCGCCAGCGCCGCACGCTCTGGTTTGCGCAGCAACGTGTTGATCACCACCGGCGCTTGCAACGCCGAAGACAGCGACTGAAAAATCCCGTTGCCTGACAACGGGTCTACCGCCATCGCCGCATCACCGACACGAATCCAGTTATCGCCACACACCTGCGCCGGCAAAATCGCCGTGCTGCTGCGCGCATGCAGTTGCGGGTCAATGGAGGGTGAATCAGCAAAGAATGCCCGGGCAAAATCCGAGGACTGGCGGCGCTCAAGACAGTAATCCAGCAACTGCGCCTTGCCCGGTAAATCGGCGCTGGCCACGTCAACCGTCCACTGCCAATAACACTGGCCGTCAGCTCGACGCGCCATCCACGCCCAACCATCCTCAAGACTCTCCACAGCACTGGCCGTCACGCCCGGCGCACCTTGCCAGCGATTGAGCAGGCTGACGGTCTCGGGCCCGCGCAGGCCTTTGCCGGGTGACGGTGCCTGACGCCCACGAGCCTCGACCAGAAAGTCCGCGAGCAACGTATCGCCGCCGTCCAGTTCGACCCGATGGCCGCTCGCCGAGGACTGCACACTCAACACTCGCCCCTCGATCAATTGGACACCGGCCAGGCGCATATCCTCACGCAGGCCGCGATCAAAGGTCGGTCGATCCAAAAGAAATTCGATGTTCTGCGCGTGCTGTTGCGCGTTCCACGCCACCTGGCGTTGTGACGGCAACGTTGCGTCCGCCAGCGCCTGATGCAGACCCGCACCGCGTAGTGCCTCCAGCACCCGTTGCGACACGCCTTCGAGTGCGGCAAATCTTCGCCAGTCGCTGATCAGCGTCACCGCGTAACCCAGCCGTCGCAACCCCAACGCCACCGCAGCGCCCGCCGGGCCAGCACCAAGAATCAGAATAGGCTTCATGGCCCGACACGCCGCTCAGGCCCGCGATAGCGGGCGTTGAGCCTCAGCCATTCGATGACCTCGGCATTGCCGGCGCGAGGATGTTCAAGCAGAAATCCAGCGATATGCCCGCTCAGCGCCGCACACCCGAGGCTGGCCCCGGATTGACCCGGATAGGTGCCATGCACGCACGCGGCAAAATCGGCCTGCGCACTGTCGAGCCACGACCACTGCGACTCGGTGCAACGGGCATCGCCGGTCACCCGCAACACCTGCGGATAACTCGCCGGATACACCGCCGCACCCTGCGCCGGGCTCGATGCGCAGAGCAAAACACCGCGCGCCACCGCCGCCGCACAGGCCTCGCGCAACAGGCTGCGATCCTGACGCAAGCCGAGGCTCAGATTGATCAGCCGCACGTCCTGCGTCACCAGCCAGTCAATCGCCGTGGCGATCTGCAACGCGCTGGTGACGCCTCGCTGATCGAACACCTGAGCCACACAGATCTGCGCTGCCGGCGCGCGATGACTGATCGCCTCGATCACTGCGCTGCCATGCCCCAGCGGATCGTCGCGCAGGTCGCCTCGGGCCAGACCATCCTCCAGCAACGAGAAACGCTGGCCCACGAGCACTTGCACCCGCTGCGCCGCCGAGTGTCCGCTGTCGACCACGCCGATGCGCAGCTCAGGCTTCATGCAACACCGCTTTGGACGTCAGCACGCCGTCGAGCAATTCAAAACGCAGGTCGGCATCGGCCAGTGTCGACGGTCGATGGCTGATCAGGATGCGCGTACGCCCGGCAAACAAGCGGTCAATGGCTTCGATCACTTCACGCTCGGTGGCTTCGTCGACAGCCGAAGTGGCTTCGTCGAGCACCAGAATCAATGGGTCCTGCAACAATGCGCGGGCAATCGCGATCCGCTGTTTTTGCCCGCCGGACAACTGCTGGCCGCGCTCGCCCAGCGGGCTGTCGAGACCTTCCGGCAACGATGCGATCAAGCTGTCGAGTTGCGCCAGCCGCGCCACTTCGGCGATAGCCTCGCGGCTCGCCTCCGGTACCGCGTAAGCGAGGTTATCGGCGAGGCTGCCGCGAAACAGCACGATGTCCTGACTGACCACGGCAATCCGTCGGCGCAGTTCGAACAGGTCCAGTTCACGCAGATCCACCTCACCCAACAACACCCGCCCGGACTGAGGATCGTGATGGCGTTGCAGCAGATCGATCAGCGTCGATTTGCCGACGCCGGAGCCACCGCTGAGCGCCACTTTCAAACCATACGCAATGGTCGCCTCGATCCCGTTCAACGTACTCGGACGCCCCGGATGGCTGAAGTGCACGTTATCGAATCGCAACTCTCCCGAGTCCGGCAATGGCCGTGGCGTTTGGGGCGAACGTACGGTGGGTTCCTCGCCGCGCAACTCCATGACCCGGCCAAGGCTGACGGTCATCCGTTGAATCGCCACGTACAACCCGAGCAGGCTCTGCACCGGCCCGACCGCCATGCCCAGATAAGTGGAAAACGCGATCAATGCGCCGAGTTGCCAGGTGCCCTGCACCACCCAATAACCGCCGATCAAAAACGCACAGGCACGGGACAGCGAAGTCAGCGTCCCCGGCACCGCTTGAGTGAAAAACTCGGTGACTTGCAGGCGCAGCAACTGATTCATGTAGCCCTGCCCCAGACTCTGCAGGCGCCGCGCTTCACGCTGCTGCTGACCGGCCGCTTGAATGAACTTCATCACCGGCAAAGTCTCGACCATGAACGAAGACATGTCCGCCGAACGCTCGCGCAATTGCCGCACATCGCGTTCGACTTTGCGCCGCATCCAGCGCAGCCACAACACGTCGAGCGGGATCAACACCAGCGCCAGCAGTGACAGTTTCCACGACAGAGTGAGGAGCATTGCAATCGCCACCACCAGCCCGATCACGCTGGAGACCGCGGAGAACAATGAGTCGACGGCAAAGCGCTGGATTTCCGCCACATCACCATCGAGTCGTGACATCAGATCGCCGATCCGCCGCTGTCCGTAGAAACTCGGCGACAGGGTTTGCAGATGCCGATATAGATCATCACGCAGGGCAAACAGAATCCGCCCGGACAGTCGCGTGTGCAGATAACGGTTGATCCCCGACAACACGGTACCGAGCAATCCGGCGATGATCATCAGCACCGCAATCAGCACCAGCATCGGAAAATTTCGCGCCAGCAAGCCATCGTCGATCAGCAGTTTGATCAGCCACGGTTGCACCAGCACCAGCAACGACGCACACACCGACAGCCCAAGCAGACCGGCAATCGCCAGCCGCTGCGGACGCACAAAACCGTAGAGCCAGCGCAATGCCGCTTGCAGCGCGGCAGGGTTCTGGCTGTCGATCAGCTTAACGATGAGGCGCTGCATCAGCAGCGCAACTGTTTGAGTTTGCGATACAGCGTCGCGCGGCTGATACCCAAGGCGTCGGCGGCGGCCGAGACGTTGCCCTGATGAGTGTCGAGGGACTGGCGGATCATCTCCAGTTCATTCTCGCGAATGCTCCCGGACTGCGGTTTGTCGGTGTCGGTCAGTTCGTCGAGCATGCTGTCGGGCAAATGGTCGAGGGTCAGCACAGTCTCGCCCGGCTCACGGATAGCCAGCGCGGTACGCAAGACCATTTCCAACTGGCGAATGTTGCCCGGCCAGTGATAGCCGCCGAGCAGTCGATTGAGGTCGTCATGCAACTTCACCTTCGGCGCATCGAGTTTTTCCAGCAGACGGGCGACCAGCGCGGCGAAATCATCACGCTCGCGCAAGGCGGGGAGCATTACGCTGATGCCGTTGACCCGGTAGAACAGGTCTTCGCGAAATTGTTTGTCGGCAACCAGTGTCTTGAGATCGCGGTGAGTGGCGCAGATCAGCGCGACGTCGATGTCTTGCTCTTCCCCCGCGCCGAGCGGCGCCACTTTGCGATCCTGCAACACCCGCAGCAGACGTGCCTGAAGGGCCAGCGGCATGTCGCCGATTTCATCGAGGAACAGCATGCCGCCGTGGGCCTGTTGCAGGCGCCCGATCATGCCGCCACGGCGCGATCCGGTGAACGCCCCTTCGCGGTAGCCGAACAGTTCCGACTCGATCAGGCCTTCAGGAATCGCCGCGCAATTCACCGCCACAAACGGTTTGTCGCAACGGCTGCCAGCCATGTGCAGGGCACGGGCGATAACTTCTTTACCGGTGCCGGTTTCGCCGAGCAGCAACACCGGCAATTCGTTGGCCAGACCTTGGCGGGCCATGCGCAGCGCTCGGGCGTAACGGGCATTGCTGCCGGCCAGCGCGTCGAGATCCGGTTGCGCTTTGGCGGCTTTCGCCACGCTGCGAGGTGGTCCGCCGAGGTTGACTGAACGCGCCGGGGCACGCAGGGTTTTGTAGAAAAATTCGCCCTTGGCGGTTTGTAGACTGCCGATGCCGCCCTGCTGCAGACGGGTCAGCAGTTGCACGCCATCGACTCCGAGAAACTCCTCACAACGCCTGCCGACCAGCGCCGAACGTTCGGCCCGCAACAACTGACAGGCCTGCGCGCTGACCGCGAGAATCTGCCCGCCGAGGCTGACGGCGATCAAGCCTTGCCACGGCGATTCGAGGTACTGCCGACGACTGTGGAACGCCAGCACGATCTGATCAGGGAAACTGTTGTTGAACACCCGACTCTCGATCTGGCTGACCGCCATGCTCAGCAACGCGGTGCTGTCATGCACACGGCCGAGCGGGCCTTCGCGAGTCAGGTCGAGAACCCCGAGAATGTCGCCCTGCGGGCAATAGATAGGCACCGAAGTGCAGGAGAAATCGGTGAGACGGTCGAGGTAATGTTCGCCGCAGTCGATCAGGGTTGGCCGGGCTTCGACCAGCGCAGTGCCGAGTGCATTGGTGCCGCGAGCGGCCTCGCTCCAGCAGGCGCCGAGGGTGATGTCTTGCAGGCCACTGCCCTTGAGTCGGTCAGCGCGGCCTTCGACTGCGAGAATCGTCGCGTCGGCGTTGGCGAGGATGATCAGGCCTTCCTTGCCCTGGCGTTCGGCGAGGTAATCGATGGCCGGGATCGCGGCGTCAATCAGCAGGCGATTGCTTGCCAGCAACACCTCAAGACTGGCGCTCGATTCCAGCGCCAGCTCATGTTTGCCATTGAAGTGCACGCCGTGGCTCAGACTGCGGCGCCACGAAGCATCGATCTCTGCACGCAACACGCCATCAGGCACCTGGCCTTCCAGATGCAGCTTCTCCCGGGCGAGCCGGGCTTCAGGGTGAGACTTGGGATCGGTTGTTTTTATTAAAGTCATCAAGCGCTCCGGAGCGGTCCGCTTTGCGCTTTTATTATTTCAGCGCCCTGGCGCCAATCTTTACGTTAACGTCAGGGCGATGGCAAGCACCGTAGGGCGCTTGTGTTCCTTCATGTGGATCGCGTCATCGTTTATCGCTGGCAAGCCAGCTCCCACAGGGTTCAGCGTTGAGCACAAATTTTGTATTCAACTGCGATGCCTGTGGGAGCTGGCTTGCCAGCGATGGCGTCCTGTCAGATCACACCAATCTCAGACCTGCCAAACCTCGCCATTTACAAAAAACGCCCGCGCATTGTCTTCAAGACTTTCCAGGTGATAACCGCCCTCCTGCACAATCAGGCACGGCAAGCCAAGGCTGCGAATCCGCTCGCCCAGCGCAGCAAAACCTTCACGGGTGACCGCGACTTTGCTCTGCGGGTCCAGCTCATAAATATCGAAGCCCAACGACAGCACCAACACCTCGGCGCCGAACTCGCGCACCGCTGTCAGTGCCACTTCCAGTTGACCAAGAAAATCCGCCTCGCTCGCACCATGCGCCATCGGCAGATTGAGATTGAAGCCCTCCCCCGCACCCGCGCCACGCTCGTCGGCAAACCCGGCCACGCCCGGGTAGAAGTTGGTTGGATCGCCATGCACCGAGACGTACAGCACGTCATCACGGTCGTAGAAAATCTCCTGAATGCCTTGACCGTGGTGCATATCGGTGTCGAGCACTGCGACTTTGTCGAACTTGTCGCGCAGCACCTGCGCTGCCACTGCCGCGTTGTTCACGTAGCAGAATCCACCAGCCGCTTCGGCGCGGGCATGGTGACCCGGCGGACGGCACAGGGCATACGCCGCCGGCTCACCATCAATCAACGCCCGGGCGCCAGCCACTGCGCTTTGCGCCGACCAATAGGCCGAGCGCCAGGTCTGCTCACCCACCGGGCAACTGCCATCCGCCAGATAACGCGCGGCTTGCGCGAGGATGCCGCGCAGGGCATTCGGTTCGCGAACGAAGATGTTCGACATGACTTCGTCGCCCCAGTCTTCAGGGATTTCCTTCCAGTGTGCGTGAGCTTCCTGGAGGAAGGTCAGGTATGGCGCGCCGTGTACCGCCAGCAAGGGGGCGAGACCGGCGTCGGTTGGTTGCTCGACGCTGAAACCCAGATTGTGAGCAGCTTGAACCAGGCGCTGTGCACGTTCAGGGACTTCTTGCGGTGTGCGCATCTGGCCACGGGAGTAGTAACTGCGTGGATGGTGGAGCAATTGTTCGGGATGGAAAAAACTGCGCATGGGATGAATTCCTGTCAGTCAACGAATGCGTTCAACTGTAGGAGCTAGCCTGCTAGCGATTGCGTCCAGTCAGTCACCGAAAATATTGGATGACATACCGCTATCGCTAGCAGGCTAGCTCCCACAGGGGGTTGGGGCTTTATTCGGATATTTCGGCGCGGGCTAGGACGGCGTTGAGCAGCACGTCGGTGCCTTGTCGCACATCCTCGGGCAACACGTCTTCGGCTTCGTTATGGCTCAGGCCACCGACACACGGGATGAACACCATCGCCGTAGGGCAATAACGTGCGAGCAGAATCGCGTCATGCCCGGCACCGCTGACAATCGATTGCTGAGCGTAGCCCAGCGCGTCCACCGCCTCTTGCACCGCCGCCACGCACTCGGCGTCGAACGGTGTCGCCGGGCTGATCCAGTGCGGAGTTATGGTCAGGTTCAAACCGCGTTCATCGGCAATCGCCTGCAAGCGCATGCGCACTTGCTGTTCCATCTCGGCGATGGCGTTGTCACGGTGATGCCGTAGATCGACAGTGAAATTCACCAACCCTGGAATGGTGTTGCGCGACGATTTGTTGATGCTCAATTCGCCGACAGTGGTCAGACCTTGCGGCGCAAAATCGGTGGCCAGCGTTTCAATCGCCTGAATCATCCTTGCCACGCCATACAACGCGTCTTTGCGCAGCGGCATCGGCGTGGTGCCGGCATGCGCTGCCATGCCTTCGACGCGCACATCGAGCCAGCGAATCGCTTGGCCACCCGTCACCACACCAATGCTTTTCGCATTGTCTTCGAGGATCGGACCTTGCTCGATGTGCGCTTCGAAATACGCATCCACCGCGCCGCCCAATGGCCGATCACCCGCGTAACCGAGGCGCTGCAATTCTTCGGCAACGCTGATGCCATTGGCATCACGCACGGCCAACGCAGCCTCCAGATCCATGATTCCGGTAAACACCGCCGAGCCGAACATCGCCGGGGTGAAGCGTGCGCCCTCCTCGTTGGTCCACACCGCGACTTCCAGCGGTTTGCGGGTTTTGATCTTCTGATCGTTGAGGCAACGCACCACTTCGAGCCCGGCGAGTACGCCGTAGACACCGTCGAATCGACCGCCCTCAGGTTGGGTGTCGAGGTGGCTGCCCATCATCACCGGCGCGGCGTCCGGGTCAGTGCCGGGGCGGCGGGCGAACAGGTTGCCAATGGCATCGACGCTCAGGCTCATGCCCGCCTCACGGCACCAGTGGGCAAACAGTTCGCGGCCTGCCATGTCTTCATCGCTCAACGCCAGACGGCAACTGCCGCCGCGAGCCGTCGCGCCGATTTCGGCCATCGCCATCAGGCTTGCCCACAGGCGTTCGCCATTAATTTTCAACATGAGATTTCTCCTGGAATTCGGGATCAGGCCTCAGCCATTTCTGCGCGATGGGCGCTGGCATGGCGACGAGCGAGGGACAGCACGCAGATCAGCGAAACTGCGGCGATCAGGCTGTAGAACACCGCCAACGGCCACCACTGCCCGCTGAATTTATGCGCGAGCAAGGTGCCCACCAGCGGCGTCAGACCACCCGCCACCGCGCCGCAAATCTGATAGGCCAGCGAGATCGCCGTGTAACGCACGCGGGTCTCGAACATGCCGCTGACGTAACCGGCAATCACCGCATAGAACGAAGCCATGCACACCACCGCCAGGGCGATGCCGAGGATGATCAGCGGAGCCTGCGCCGAACTCACCAGCACAAACATCGGGTATGGCGAGGCCATCGCCAGCAGCGACATCAGACACAGAAACCGCGTAGCGCCGATCTTCTCCGCCGTCCACGCCGCCAGCGGCTGAACGCAGAACTGGATGATCGCGACGAAGAACAGGCATTCCAGAATCAGCGAGCGTGGCAGCGCCAGTTGTTGCGTGGTGTAGGCGATCATGAAGGTATTGGTGAAATACACCCCGGCGATCCCCAGCGTGTTGGCGCCGATGCACAGCAGCAGCGGACGCCACGCAGTACGCAGAACTTCCATCACCGGCGCCTGTTCTTTGCGCGTCTCTTTACTCGCTTGCTCACGGCTGGCGAGGAATTCCGGCGACTCATTCACCCCCAGACGAATCGCCAGACCAACCACCAGCAACAGCGCACTGGCGAGGAACGGCAGACGCCAGCCCCAGCTCATCAAGTCTTCTTCTGGCAGACGTGTTACGGCACTGAACGCCAGCAGCGAAAGGATCAAACCTGCCGGGCTACCGAGCTGAGCGAACGATGCAAAGAAATTGCGCCGGCCCTTCGGCGCATGCTCGCCGGCCATCAATACCGCGCCGCCCCACTCGCCGCCGACGGCGATACCCTGGACCACGCGCAACACAATCAACAACACCGGGGCGGCAGCGCCGATCTGTGCGTAAGTCGGCAGCAGACCAATGCACACCGTGACCACGCCCATCATCAACAGCGTGATGATCAGCGATTTCTTGCGGCCGATCCGGTCACCGATGTGGCCAAATATGATCCCGCCCAACGGCCGCGCAAAGAAGCCCACGGCGAACGTACCGAACGCAGCCATGGTGCTGAACAGTGGATCATCGGAGGGGAAAAACAGTGCGCCGAACACCAGCGCAGCGGCAGTGGCGTAGATGTAAAAATCGTACCACTCGATCATGGTGCCGATGAAGGCAGCGGCGGCCGCACGGCGCGGCTGATTCGAAGCGTGGGGCTTCATGGGTCGGGCTCCTTTTGATTTGTTTTTGGCAGGAGGAAAACGCTAAATCCGCGGCACTCTGAAGGTGCCTGTCTGGGGGTGATTTATCGTCTTGGGGCTATGATTAGTCAATTTTCTATTTATTATTCCGACTATTACGCAGACTTATAATCAAGGAATCCAGAGCCGCCATGGCCGAACGTGATGTACAACGACTGCTGAATGACCGCCTCGATTGGAACCTGTTACGCACCTTCCGAGTGATCGGCCAGGAACTGAGCATCAGCCGCGCCGCTGCGCGTCTGCACCTGACGCAACCGGCGGTGAGCCAAGCGCTCAAGCGTCTGGAGGAACAGTTGGGTCGGCAATTGATCGCTCGCCGGGGGCCGCGCTTTGCCCTGACCGAAGTCGGCGAACAGATCTTCGAACTGGCCGGTGAAATCTACGGGCAGATGTCGCAGGTCAGCAGCCTGCTGGAGCAACCGGCAGACGAGGTGATCGGCAAGGTGCGCCTGCTGATCATCAGCCGGATATTTTCCGAGCGCTTCGACGACTTCCTCGCTGACTTTCACCGCCAGTATCCACGGGTGGATCTGGAGGTCGATGTGATGCGCAGTTCGGACATCGTCAGCGCCTTGCAGGAGAAAACCGCGACCCTTGGCTTGAGCCTCAATCGACGGCCGCAACCGCGTCTGGAGCAGCGCCTGTTCCTGCGCCAGCGCTATGCGTTTTTCTGTGGCAAGCATCATGCGTTGTTTGGTCGCGAAGACGTCAGCGAAGGCGATTTGCAACGCGAGAATTTCGTCAGTTTCACCAGCGACCAGATCGGCGGCATGCTTTCGCCGCTGACGATTTTTCGTGATCAACAAGGCTTCAGCGGACGCATTGTTGCGTCATCGCCGAGCCTCGAAGAAGTGCGCCGACTGGTGATTGCCGGGTTCGGTATCGGCTGTCTGCCGGAGCATGTGGTCGCGGCAGACGTCGAAGCCGGATTGCTCTGGCGCCTGCCGCCGCACGAAGGGATTGCCGATGTCGATATCCATTTGCTGTGGAACCGCGATCAGCGCATGAGCCGCGCCGAAACGCTGTTCATCGAACGCTTGCAGGCCTGTCTGGCGGATCAGTAACCGAGCCGCCTATCTGCGCTGTTAAGCAATGGTTCGCCGCTATTGAGTCGCCGAAAGTTCTCGGCAATCTGCTCGGCGATGCAATCGTGGGACGCTGCCGAAGCCATGTGTGGAGTGATGGTGACGCCCGGGGTTTTCCATAATGGATGCTCGGCGGGCAGCGGTTCCTGCTCGAACACATCGAGCATCGCACCGCGCAGTTTTCCTCGTTTCAGGGCCTGTTGCAGATCCTCGATATTGAGGTGTGCGCCGCGTCCGACATTGACCAATGCGGCACCGTTGGCCAACCGCTCGAAGGTCTGCTGATTGAGGATGCCCCGGGTTTCATCGGTCAGCGGCAACAGGTTGATCAGCAACTCCACACCGTCCAGAAAACCATTGAAGCTTTCGGCACCTGCGAAAGTTTGCACGCCGGGCAAATCCTTGCTGCTGCGCGCCCAGCCACGTACCGCGTAACCGGCGGCGGCCAGATCCAGCGCAATCGCACTCCCCAGCGAACCGAGACCCATCACACCGATTCTGAACTGGCTGGCCGGACGTTGCAGCGGTCGCTCCCAGTGCTGCTGTCGTTGCTGCGCCAGCACTTGATCGAAGCCGCGATGATAGTGAATCACCGCCCAGCGCACGTACTCGGTCATGCCCTGCCGGTGGCCGGGATCGACCACCCGGCACACTGGCAGATCCGGGCACGATGGATCGTGCTCCAGATGATCGATCCCCGCCGCCACCGAGTGAATCACTTGCAGATTGGACAACTTGGCAAGGCTGCCCGGCAATGGAAACCAGCAGGCGGCGACCTGCGCATTTTTTGCTTGCGGGTCTTCGGCCAGTACCGCTGTGAGATGCGGCGCGCTGCGAGCGAACGCTTCCTGCAATTGCTTGAGCAACAGTGTGTCGCGGGACAACAGAGCAACGGTGTTCATGAAAGGTAGGACTCGCGCTGGGATTCGATCAAGGTCAAAGCGGCCCCCCAGGCCAGGTCGATGATGTTGTCCTGCTCATCGCGGTCAAACTGTTCGGCGGTGTGCGCGCAGATTTCCGGTGATGGAAAATGCAGCTCCGAACCACCGGCCAATGCCGCGACCTGAGCCTGACAGGCGCGCTCGAGAAAATGGATTTCCTGAAATGCCTGAGCGACGCCAGAACCGCCGACCAACAAGCCGTGATTGCGCAAAATCATCGCCCGATGCGGGCCGAGATCGGCGATCAAACGGTCGCGCTCATCCAGCGACAAGGCGATGCCTTCGTAGGTGTGATAAGCAAGTTTCCCGTAGAACTTCAGGGCGTGCTGACTGATCGGCAATAGCCCGTGTTTCTGCGCTGCGACCGCCATGCCAGCGGCTGTATGGGTGTGGATCACGCAGTTAAGATCTTCCCGCGCCATGTGGATCGCCGAGTGAATCACGAAACCTGCGGCGTTGACCCGATGCCCGGCGTATTCGGGATCGACGATGTTGCCGTCCTGATCGATGCGCACCAGATCCGAGGCGCGCATGCGGTCGAAAATCACCCCGTAACGGTTGATCAGAAAGTGATGCTCCGGGCCTGGAATGCGCAGAGTGATGTGGGTGTCGATCAGGTCGGTCATGCGAAAGTGCGCGATCAAGCGATACAGCGCTGCGAGTTCACAGCGGGCTTGCCATTCGATCGGATCGATGTGGGTGGGTTTACTCACGAATACACCTCTTTACTGGAATGAAGGACGACCGGGTTGGCGCGCAGGCGAGCGAGGCCGCACACCCCGATCAACGACACGGCAGACAGCAGGCTGAAGAACACCGCCAGCGGCAGCCATTGCCCGGAGAATTTACTGGCGAGCAGCGTGCCGATCAGCGGCGTAGTGCCACCGGCCAGCGCGCAGCTCAACTGATAAGCGATAGAGATTCCCGAGTAGCGCAGGTGCACCGGGAACGCCTGGGTCATGTAACCGGCAATCACTGCGTACAAGGCCGAGAGAATGACCACGGCGAGGGCGATGCCGAGAGTCATCAGCACGATGTTCTGCGTGCCGACCAGCAGGAACATCGGGTACGGCGTGACGATGCACAACAACGCGACGAACATCAGAAACCGGCCTTCACCGATACGCTCGGCGAGCAGTGCCGACAGCGGTTGCGAGAGCAGTTGAATGATCGTTACCAGAAACAGGCAATCGAGAATCGTCGCCCGGGGAATGCCCTGATATTGGGTGACGTAAGTGATCATGAAGGTGTTGGTGAAGAAGAACCCCGCCGAGCCAATAGTGACTGCGGCAGCGGCGAACAGGATCTGCCGCCAGCATTGACGAATCACGTCTTTCACCGGGTATTGCGCGGTTTCGTTGTTGTCCCGGACTTTGGCGAACTCCGGCGATTCGTGTACGCCAGAACGGATCATCAGCCCGACCATCATCAGCACACCGCTGGCGAGAAACGGCAGACGCCAACCCCAGGCGAGAAACTCTTCCGGCTCCAGTGACGTCACCAGACGGAACGCGATCAACGCCAGTAACAAACCTGCCGGGCTACCGAGTTGCGCGAAGGATGCGTAAAACGTTTTGCGCTTGGCCGGCGCGTGTTCGCTGGCCATCAGCACTGCCCCACCCCATTCGCCACCAACGGAAATACCCTGGATCAAGCGCAGCACAATCAAACCAATCGGCGCCCAGATTCCGACGCTGGCGTAACTCGGCAGCAGACCGATGCCGGCGGTGGCGAGTCCCATCAGCGCCATGGTCACCAGAAGCATTTTCTTGCGTCCGAGGCGATCACCCAGATGACCGAAGACCATGCCCGCCATTGGCCGTGCAATGAAACCAACGGCGAAACTGCCGAATGCGGCCATGGTGCTGGTCACCGGATCGCTGCTGGGAAAGAACACTTGGCCGAGCACCAGTGCGGCGGCTGTGGCGTAGATGTAGAAGTCGTAAAACTCGATGGTCGTGCCAATGAAGGCAGCGGCCGCGGCGCGACGCGGCTGAGCGGTGGTGTGCATGCAAGAACCCTGTGTATTTATAGTTTTGGGCAGGTGTCGAGGCGGCTGACGGTCACGCTCTGTGGCGCTTGTGGGCTTTATCGCTTCCGTGACAGGATTAGTCAATTTTCAAAAACTTAAGCTAACTATTAGCGCTGCTACTACCTGGAGTTTTCGTGACTTCCACTTCCAACCCGTGGGTCGGCCGGCGTTTTCTCAATGACCGGCTGGACTGGAACCTGCTGCGCACCTATCTGGTGATCGGTCAGGAAGGCAGCATGAGCCGCGCCGCCGCACGCCTGCACATCACGCAGTCGGCAGTCAGCCAGGCGTTGAAACGCCTCGAAGAACAATTGGATTGTGTGTTGATCGCGCGCAGCGGACGGCGTTTTGAGCTGACCGAAACCGGCGAAGAGGTGCTGCGTATTGCCGTGGACATCTACGGCGATATCTCACGGTTGGGCACGGTGGTCGAGAACCGCCATGACGATGTGGTCGGCAAGATCCGTATCCTTACCGTCAGCGGCGTGCAGGCGCGGCATTACGACGAGTTCCTCGCTGACTTCCATGAAACTCATCCGAAAATCGAGCTGGAAGTCGAGGTGATGGGCAGCTCGAACATCATCAGTTCATTGCTGCAAAAAACCGCCACGGTGGGGGTTGGGCTGTGTCGTTTGCCACAACCGCGACTGGAGCAGCGGGTATTGTTTCGCGAGACTTATGCGTACTTTTGCGGACAGCGTCATCGACTTTTCGGACAACAGAATCTGACGCTTCAAGAGCTGGCGGCAGAAAACTTCGTCAGCTTCACCAGCGATCAACTGGGTGGCAACCTGTCGCCATTGACGCTGTTTCGCGACCAGCAGGGATTCACCGGCAAGATCGTCGCGTCTTCCACCAGTTTCGAAGAAATTTACCGGTTGATCTGTGCAGGATTCGGTATCGGCTGTTTGCCGACGCATCTGGTGCGGCGCGATGTCGAGCAGGGTCTGTTGTGGCGTTTGCCGCCGGAGGACGGCGTGGTGGATTTCGATATTCAACTGCTGTGGAATCGCGAGCAGAAGATGACTCAGGCTGAAACGGTGTTCCTCGACAGCTTCCAGCACATGCTCAGCTTGCGTGAGCCTGTGCTGTGAAGCTGTTGCCGGTCAGACGTGCGGATCGCCCGGCGCCTTGGTCGGGGTCGCATATTCAGGCTTGAGGTGGCCGTCCTGATCGAGTAACCAGGCATCCATGATCTGCCGCACTACCGGGCCTGCCACACGACCACCCGCTTCACCGTTCTCAATCATCACCGAAATCACGATCTTCGGATGCTCCGCCGGGGCGAAGCCGACGAACAAGGCGTTGTCGCGGTGGCGTTCAAGGGTTTTCGCGCGGTTGTAGCGTTCGCCCTGCTTGATCGCTACCACTTGTGCGGTACCGCTCTTGCCAGCGATGCGGTATTGAGCACCCACCGCTGCCGCCCGCGCAATACCACGGGCATCGTGCATCACCATCTGCATGCCGTGGTTGACCTGTTCCCAGTCATGCGGATTCTTCAACAGAATGTTCGGTATCGGATGCTCGTCTACCGGCGCTACACCGTCGACAGTCTTCGCCAGGTGCGGACGATTCCACACGCCCTTGTTGGCGATCAATGCGGTCGCTTGAGCCAGTTGCAGCGGCGTCACCTGCATGTAGCCCTGACCGATACCGAGGATTACCGTTTCGCCCGGGAACCATGCCTGACGGCGCGTGGCGCGCTTCCAGGCTTGAGACGGCATCAGACCGGAGGATTCTTCGAACATATCCAGCGAAACCTTTTCGCCGAGGCCGAACATCGCCATGTAGTCGTGCAGGCGGTCGATACCGAGTTTGTGGGCCAGATCGTAGAAGTAGGTGTCGTTGGAACGCATGATCGCTGCGTCCATATCTACCCAGCCATCGCCGCTGTGGTTCCAGTTGCGGTACTTGTGATCGAAGTCCGGCAATTGGTAATACCCCGGATCGAAGACCCGGGTTTGTGGCGTGACCACGCCGCTGTCGAGACCGGCAATTGCCACTTCCGGCTTGATCGTCGAACCCGGTGCGTACAGACCGCGTAGAACACGGTTGAACAGTGGCCGGTCGATAGAGTCGCGCAGTGCCGAGTATTCCTTGGAGCTGATACCGGTCACGAACAGATTCGGGTCGAAACTCGGGTTACTGACCATGGCCAGCACTTCACCGGTGGATGGATCGAGGGCCACTACTGAACCGCGACGATCACCCAGAGCCGCCTCGGCAGCTTCTTGCAGTTTGACGTCGAGGCTCAGGACGATGTTTTTCCCTGGCACCGGATCGGTGTGTTTCAGAACCCGCAGTACCCTGCCCTGGGCGTTGGTTTCGACTTCCTCATAACCAACATGGCCGTGCAGTTGAGGCTCGTAGAAACGCTCGATACCGGTCTTGCCTACGGATTGGGTGCCGCGGTACTCCACGGAGTCGAGGGTCTTGGATTCTTTTTCGTTGATACGGCCGACATAGCCAATCGAATGGGCAAAGTGCGGGCCGAGTGGGTAGTGACGGACAAATTGTGGCTCAACATCGAGGCCCGGTAGACGGAACTCGTTGACCGCCAGTACTGCGATCTGTTCTTCAGTCAGCTCATAGAACAGCGTCACCGGCACAAAGGGGTGACGCGACTGCTTCATGGCTTTGTCGAACACCGTACGATCTTCAGCGGGCAGGTGCAGGAGGTTAACGACCTCGTCCAGTTCCTGATTGACGTCGGTGGCGCGCTCGCGGGTGATGATCAGGTTGTAGCTGGGGCGATTATCGGCGAGCAATATTCCGTTGCGATCATAGATCAGCCCACGCGTCGGCGGGATCGGCAAGACGTGAACGCGGTTGTTCTCGGAGATGGTCGAGTGGTAGTCGAACTCCACCACTTGCAGGATGTACATGCGCACCACCAGCGCACAGCTGACGGCGAAAACGAACAAGGCGCAGGCGATCAACCTCTTGTTGACCAGCCGCGTCTCTTTTTCGTGATCCTTGATCGGGATTGGTTCTGGCATTTCTACAACAACTCTTTAACAAAGAATGTGTGCCGATCCGTGGGCATGTCATCAATCCGTTAAAAAACGAGCTGCACCATACCAAAAACCGAGCGGTCACTTCAGCGCGATTTTCCCGAATGGCAGTCCTGGCGACGGCTGGGGTCGACGTTTAGATCGAAATCGGCTTGCCAGGAACTTTCTCGCAGGCAAAACAAAACCCCAACTGCTTTCGCAATTGGGGTTTCGGAATTTAATCTTGACGATGACCTACTCTCACATGG